>NZ_JAUYAN010000171.1 GCF_030693485.1 Bradyrhizobium sp.
GGATCGGGATAGGCCTCGATGTTCAGTGTCCGGAAGGCAACGTAGCCGAGTCCGAGAAAGGCGGCGAACGCGACCATCACCAGCAGCCGCCGCGACAGGCAGAACGCGATGACACTACGCAGCATGAGCGGCTCCGGCCAACCGGCTCATTGACGCCACTCATTATCGACGAAGATCGCACCGCGCCCGACCACCCGTTCGCCAACGGCAAGGCCGCTGCGAATCTGGGTCAGGCCGGCCTGCTGGATGCCGATCTCGACCACGCGGCGCTTGAACAGCAGCGGCTCGGGCTCGACCCAGACAGTTGCAACATCGCCTTCGCGGATCACCGCGCGGGTCGGCACTGCCGGTGTGGTCGACGGCTCCGCGGTTCCGATCTTGAAGCTCGCGAACATCTCGGATTTGAGCAGGCCGTCCGGATTGCCGATCTCCGAGCGCACCATGACACGGCGTGTGTTCAGATCCGAAGCCGAGCTGATGTTGGCGATGCGCGCCTTGAAGGTCCGGTTGGGCGCGGAAGCAATCTTCGCCTCGATCTCCTGGCCGACCCGCACAAATGCGATGTCCTGCTCGAAGATCTGGGCCTTCAGCCACATCGTCGACAGGTCGGCGATCACGTACAGTGCATCGCCGGAATCGGCCTTGACGGATTGTCCCGGGCCGACCTTGCGCGAGATCACGGTGCCGTCGATCGGCGCGTTGATCGGGGTGACCCGGCTGATGGTGCCGCGCTGCTCGAGTTCGGAAATTTCGGCGTCGGTGCGACCCAGAATGCGCAGGCGGATACGGACGGCGTCGAACGCCGAATCGGTCGACCGCATGTCGCTCTCGGCGGCGGCAAGCTGCGCTTCGGCCGCCTGCAAATCCTTGAACGGAGCCGCCTTGCCCTCATAGAGATCGCGGGCGCGCTTTTCGGCGATCTGCGCCAGCCCGAGCTGGGAGCGCGCCTTGTTTCTGGCGGTCTGGGCGGCGATGAACTCGTTCTGCGGCGGCACTTGCTCGGGGCTGTCGATTTCCAGCAGCGGATCGCCACGCTTGACCTGATCGCCGACCTTGGCGATCAGACGGATGACCCGGCCGGAGAACGGCGTCAGCACGATGGTGCTGGCATCCTCATTGAAGGCGATCTGGCCGATTGCGGATCGCTGGTCAGCGAACGCGTAGGGCGTAACTTTCACTACTTCAAGCTGATGCATTTGATCGGCGACGACCCGCACGAAGTCCTGCCCCCTTGTTGTGCCCTCGGCAACAGCCAGCGATGTGTGCAGCGCAACAAAAAACAGCCCGGCCGTGAGGCCACGCAGCAGTCTGGCTGCGATGAAAACCGCCATGAACCGGTACCCCTCCCTCGTACTCCTACTGAAAGTTTCGTACGGACATTTACGCCTCTTGCAGACGCGGACCCTATCCCTGGTCAAATGGAGGACCAGATCCGCTGCGATGGCGACGCATAGCGGACGCCGCCTTGTTTCGCCAGCAGCAATTGCGAAACAAAGGAAGCGTCGGAAAGCGCGGCCCGGTTGAAAACATGGTTTGCGGGCGCCTCCAGCAACGGCTAAAAGCGGCCGGAAAGCGACCTCCACCACCGAGGGTCAATGCTAACCAAACATGTCAATTGGTTTCGGATCATTAGAGGTCAACGCGGGGCCGTGGGACTGGCCTTGATGGCGGCTGGCTTGATTGCCGTTGCGGGACTGCTCTACCCGGGCAAGCCGCTGATCGACAATTCCGAGATGT
This sequence comes from Bradyrhizobium sp., assembly GCF_030693485.1. Lineage (GTDB taxonomy): Bacteria > Pseudomonadota > Alphaproteobacteria > Rhizobiales > Xanthobacteraceae > Bradyrhizobium. The sequence continues at coordinate 1,738 of NZ_JAUYAN010000171.1, forward strand.
CGAGCCAATCCCGCAAGGGGATGCAGCGTTACGTCCCGACCCGGACCGAATGGGCCAGCCTGACCATTCAACCGGTGACCGAACGAGCCTTCCACACCGAGCATGTCACCGAAGGCAAGATCGCGGTCAATGAGGATCGCTCGACCCCCGTGTTCTCGCCCTATGCCGGCCGGGTCACAAGATTGCTGGCGCGACCGGGCGACAGCGTCACGCAGGGGCAACCGCTGTTCGTGGTCGAAGCCACCGACAAGGTTCAGGCACAGAACGATCTGGTAGCCGCCGCCAGTGCCCTGACCAAGGCCAGATCCCAGCTCGACCTCGCACAGCTGCAGGATCGGCGCGCCAGGGACCTGTTCGAGGGCAAGGCCGTCCCGCTCAAGGACTACCAGCAAACGCAGGCAACCCTGACCCAGGCGCAAAACGACCTGCGTTTGTCGCAGACGACGCTGGAAGCGGCACGCAACAAGTTGCGGATCCTTGGCTTGACTGACGACGCCATCTCCGCCTTTCAGGAGAAAGGCCGCATCGATCCGGAAACCCCCGTGTCCTCGCCCATTGCGGGCACGGTCGTCCAGCGCAGGATGGGCCCCGGTCAATATGTAAACTCCGGCGCCAGCGAGCCGGTGTTCGTGATCGCCGATCTTTCCACCGTCTGGCTCACCGCGTTTGTGCGCGAGACCGAAGCATCCGGGGTTGCGATTGGGCACGAATTGACATTCGGCCTGCCCGCATTGCCCGGCCGCACGCTGACCGGCCGCATCGACTACGTCGCGGCCGCGATCGATCCCGCGACCCGCCGGCTGATGGTCCGTGCTACCGTGGAAAATCCCACCGGCCAATTGAAACCGGAAATGTTCGCCACCGTGACCATCTATGCCCCCGGCGATTGGGTCTCGGTTGGCGTTCCGAAACAGGCGCTGATCTTTGAGGGCGACCAGGTGCGCGTCTGGGTCGCGCATGAGGACAAGACGATCGAACTGCGCCAGATCAGGACCGGGCTCGGCAAGGGCGAACTCGTCGAGGTCTTCGGTCTGAAGCCGGGCGAGCAGATCGTTACGAAAGGCAGCCTCTTCATCGACCGGCCGCCCGGCAGCTGATCCGGTTTATGCGCTGCCTGCCGTTGCCAATTTCAGCGAGACCGATTCCCATACCGCGACAACGACCATGATCGCCGTGGTCAATATCGAGAGCAGCAGCGGCGACATCCCGCCGGCGAACCAGGCCAGAATGCCGAGCGCGACAATGCCGGCGCCGTGCGAAAGCTGAAGAAATCCGCGAATGGTGTGCTTGAACAGGATGGTCCCCAGCAGGAACAGCATCGGTCCGCCGATCGCGCTCAGAACCGTCTTTAGGTCGGAATGACCGCCGGGATGCATGAGGACGAGTTCGTCGGCGACCGCCGTAACGATGATGCCGGCCACGATCGGGATATGCAGGTAAGTGTAGGCCAGCCGCGCCAGCCGCCCCGGCTCGCTGGATTTTGAGATCAGCTCGGAGCCGGCTTCCGCGCCCTTGTGGAAATAGATCCACCACATCACCACCGTGCCGACGAAACTCGATGCAAAAGCGCTGACCGTCTCGATAGTCCAGGTCAGCTTGGAAAAGGTCGCGCCGGTGACGACGACGGATTCGCCGAGCGCGAGAATTATAAACAGCCCAAAGCGCTCCGCCATGTGGCCGCCCTCGACCTGCCAGTCGGCGACCTGCGACGCGCCGTATTTCGGAATCCAGAACCGCGCCGCCGCCGAACAATATTCGATGCCGAGCGCCACGGCCCACAGCAGCAGCCGGGACTGTCCTTCGGCCAAGCCGCCGGCAATCCAGAACACCGCCGACAGCGACAGCCAGACCGTGATACGAATCGCATTCATCCGCGCCGCCGGCTGCGACGGCGGCGTCGACACCCACAGGAAGACGGTCTTGCCGACCTGCATCGACGCATAGGCCACGGCAAACCACAGCCCCCGCGATTCAAAGGCCTGCGGAATCGAGGTGGAGACCACTAGCCCGCCGAGCATCAGCGCGAACAGCAGGATCCGCACCGGCGTCTTTTCCGGATCGAGCCAGTTGGTGATCCAGGAGGTGAAGACCCACACCCACCACACCGCCAGGAACAGCAGGGTGGTCTGCAGCACGCCGAGCGGGGTGAAGTGGGCGAGCAGCGTGTGCGAAATCTGTGTGATCGCGAAAACGAACACCAGGTCGAAAAACAGCTCGGCATAGGTGACGCGGCTGTGCTGGTGGGGCGCGTGTATCCGGTACAGTGCGCCCCGATGCCCGTCAGCCGTCATCGCCCTGTCCTTGCGCTAGCCTTCCGGAACCCCGGTCTGCAGCGCCAGCGCGTGCAATACCCCGCCCATCTGGCCCTTCAGCGACTGATAGACGATCTGGTGCTGCTGGACCCGGGATTTGCCGCGGAACGACTCCGAGATCACGGTGGCGGCATAATGGTCGCCGTCGCCGGCCAGATCGCGGATCGTCACCTCGGCGTCGGGGATCGCTGCCTTGATCATCGATTCGATATCGTGGGCGTCCATCGGCATCCAACAGGTCTCCAATCCGGCGTTTCGAATCGCAGCCAGCATCACTGCGGCGCGGCAGAACTTAGCCCGGCTACCCTTCTACGTCACGCTTCCTGGCACTATATTCCAGTCTGATCCTTGCAAAGTCCAATCTTGCAAACCCCTGACATCGTGGCCCACGATCACAACGGGTTGACCAAAAAGAGACTGTCCCATGAAACTCCCCGGCCCAGACCACTCCATCACCATTACCGCGAATCCGAAGCGGGTCCGCGTCCTGGCCGGTGGCATCGTGATCGCCGACACCACCCATGCCCTGACGCTGAAGGAAGCCAGCTACCCGGCCGTGCAATATGTGCCGCGCGGCGACGCCAATATGGCGCTATTGGCACGCAGCGCCCGGGTGACGCACTGCCCCTACAAGGGCGATGCGAATTATTTCAGCGTCAGCGCCGGCGGCAAAACACTGGAAAACGCGATCTGGACCTATGAGACGCCATTCCCGGCGATGGCCGAAATATCGGGCCATCTGGCGTTCTATCCGGACAAGGTCACGATCGAGGAAGTGAGCTGAACGTCTTTTGCTCAAACCCCGGAGACAATCTGCCTCGCCGCGAACCGGGACTGCGCGTTTCGTGCCGTGTGAGGCCTTGCTGAATCCGGTTCCCGGTTGCAACATGAATCGCAATCACCCGGCCGGGGGCACCCATGACGACGATTTCCGACACCGTGGCGGCTGCGGATGCGCCCGCCGCGCCACAAGCGAAGCCGCGCAATCCCTCGCTCGACCGCGCCCGCACATTTCTGACGCTGATCGTGCTGCTGCACCACGCCGTCATCCCCTATACCTATTACGGTCACACCGATCCGAAGTCGTTCTTCGGCTTCGACATGATCGTGCTCGCCACCGACAGTTTCTTCATGGCGATGTTCTTCTTCCTGTCGGGCCTGTTCGTCTGGCCCGGCATCGCCCGGAAGGGACCGCTGAACTATCTGGCGGACCGCCTGCTCCGGCTTGGCCTGCCGTTCGTGATCTGCGCATTCACGGTGATTCCGCTCGCCTACTATTCGTTCTCCCTGCGGCACCATCCCGAAATCACCTTTTCGGAATTCTGGTGGAACATGATCACCGTCGGGCCCTGGCCGAGCGGGCCGATCTGGTTCCTCTGGGTGTTGCTCAGTTTCGACGTGGTTGCCTGCATCCTCTATCGGCTGTCGCCCCATATGCTCGATCCGATCAATCGCCTCTCGCTGCACGGTCGCCGCCGGCCGGCAGTGTTCTTCCTGGTCATGCTTGCCGTCACCGCGGCATTCTACATCCCCGGACGGGTTCACTACGGAGCCGGCAGCTGGTTCGAGTTCGGTCCGTTCTCGGTCCAGCACGGGCGCGTGATGCTTTACGCCACCTATTTCTTTTTCGGCGCCGGCATTGGCCTCGCGTTTCTGGACCGCGGGCTGCTGGCGGCGGACGGCCGGATGGCGAAGGTCAGCTGGGACTGGATGATCCTGGCGATCGTTCCGTATTATCTGATGTGGGTGCTGATCTCGATCAAGCGCGAAAATCTGGGGAATCCGGTGGACCTGCCGGACTGGTATGAGGGGCTCTATGCCGTCTGCTTCACGGTCTTCAGCGTGGCCATCCTGTTCCTGATCCTGGCCTATTTCCTCAGGTTCGCCAGTTCAGGCAGAAGCGTGTTCGATTCCATGCAGGCCGATGCCTACGGCATATTCCTGGTGCACTATCCGATCGCGCTGTGGCTGCAATACTGGCTGTTCGACTACAATATGCCGGCGACCGTGAAAGCGCCCATCGGGTTTGTGCTGACGGTCGCGTTGAGCTGGGCGCTGACGCGCGCGTTGCGGAAGATTCCGGGGGCGAAGCGGGTGCTGTAGGAATCGCGTAACCCGGATGGATCGCAGCGCAATCCGGGCCGCGGGGCTACAGACTCAGGACACCTTCGCGTTCATGTACGCCGGCAGCCAGCTCTCGAACGCGGCATCGAGCGTCTTCACCGACACCGCCGCCTCGCCCGCGATCGCGATGGCGTCGCCGCCGCTGGTTCCGATCCGCGCGCAGGGCACGCCGGCGCCTTTCATCTTGGCCAGCACCAGGCCGGCCTGCGCCTCCGGCACCGTCACGATGTAGCGCGCCTGATCCTCGCCGAACCAATACGCATGCGGCACGATCGCGGCAGGCGCCGCCAGCAGTTGTGCGCCGATGCCGCCGGCAATCGCCATTTCGGCGAGCGCGATCAAGAGCCCCCCGTCGGAGAGATCATGCGCCGCGGTCGCGGTGCCGGCGTGGATCATGCCGCGCACCACGTCGCCGTTGCGCTTTTCCGCCGCGAGATCGACCGGCGGTGGCGCGCCCTCTTCGCGGCCGCAGATGTCGCGCAGATAGACCGATTGCCCGAGCCAGCCATGGGTCTCGCCGATCAACAGGATCGCCTCGCCCCCGGCCTTGAACGCCAAGGTCGCGGATTTGGTGAAATCATCAAGCAGCCCGACGCCGCCGATCGATGGCGTCGGCAGGATGCCGCGGCCGTTGGTCTCGTTGTAGAGCGAGACGTTGCCGGACACGACCGGGAAGTCGAGCGCGCGGCAGGCTTCGGCAATGCCCTTCAGGCAACCGACGAACTGGCCCATGATTTCGGGCCGCTCCGGATTGCCGAAATTCAGATTGTCGGTGATCGCCAGCGGCCGGCCGCCGACCGCGGTGATGTTGCGCCAGGCTTCCGCCACCGCCTGCATGCCGCCCTGATATGGATCGACCTCGCAATAGCGCGGCGTCACGTCGACGGTCAGCGCCAGCCCCTTCGGCCCGTCCTGCACCCGCACCACGGCGGCATCGCCGCCGGGCCGCTGTACGGTATTGCCAAGGATGACGTGATCATATTGTTCCCAGACCCAACGCTTCGAGCACAGTTCGGGCGTGGCGATCAGCTTTTCCAGCGCCGCCGCCACGCCGACCGGCGGCGTGACGTCACGCGCATGAATCACCGGCAGCGGCTGCGACGGCACATGCGGCCGGTCGTACAGCGGCGCCTCGTCGCCGAGCTCCTTGATCGGCAAATCCGCCATCACGTCGCCGCCATGCTTGACCACAAAACGCTTGCTCGGCGTGGTGTAGCCGACCACGGCGAAATCCAGCCCCCATTTCTTGAAGATCGCCTCGGCCTGCTTTTCCTTCTCGGGCTTCAGAACCATGAGCATGCGCTCCTGGCTTTCCGACAGCATCATCTCGTAGGCGCTCATGCCGGTCTCGCGGGTCGGCACCGCGTCGAGATCGAGATCGACGCCGAGATTGCCCTTGGCGCCCATCTCGACCGCCGAGGACGTCAGGCCCGCCGCGCCCATGTCCTGGATCGCGATCACGCAATCGGCTGCCATGATTTCGAGGCAGGCTTCCAGCAACAGCTTTTCCGCGAAGGGATCTCCGACCTGAACCGTCGGCCGCTTATCGGCGGAGTCCTCGTCGAATTCAGCCGACGCCATCGAAGCGCCGTGAATACCGTCGCGCCCGGTCTTGGAGCCGAGATAGACGATCGGCATGTTCACGCCGGAGGCCGCGGCATAGAAAATCTTGTCGGTGTCGGCGAGCCCGACCGCCATCGCATTGACCAGGATGTTGCCGTCGTAGCGGGTGTGGAAACGCACCTGGCCGCCGACAGTCGGCACCCCGAAGGAATTGCCGTAGCCGCCGACACCGGCAACCACGCCCGACACCAGATGCCGGGTTTTGGGATGTTCCGGCGCGCCAAAGCTCAGCGCGTTGAGGCAGGCGATCGGCCGCGCGCCCATCGTGAAGACGTCGCGCAGGATGCCGCCGACTCCGGTGGCCGCGCCCTGATAGGGCTCGATGTAGCTCGGATGGTTGTGGCTCTCCATCTTGAATACGACGGCCTGTCCGTCGCCGATGTCGATCACGCCGGCATTCTCGCCCGGCCCCTGGATCACCCATGGCGCCGAGGTCGGCAGCCCGCGCAGATGCAGCCGCGAGGATTTGTACGAGCAATGCTCGTTCCACATCGCCGAGAAGATCCCAAGCTCGGTAAAGCTCGGAACCCGGCCGATCAGCTTGAGGATACGCTCATACTCGTCGGGCTTGAGGCCATGGCTGGCGACGAGTTCAGGGGTGATCTGAGGCTGGTTCATGGGGCTCTTTTGGGCGATTGAGGTCCCTTATTAGGGAGATCGAGGCGGGTGGAAAAGGCCTTTTACGGCGCATTTTCCCGCTGTCCATACTTTTGCGGGCGATCCATGCATTGCGGGGGTTTGCACATCAGGTGTGGATCGGATTTAAGACACAAATCCCCGAAATGAAGGGCCTCTTCCGTTGGACGACTTCACCAAATCCGCATTCCTCAACCGCCCCGATCTCCATGTCGAAACCGAAGGTGAATTCGCCGGCTGGCGCACCTGGACCCGCGACAACTTCGAATCCCACAACGGGCCGTTCTGGCACCGGATGGAGGATGACGGCAGCGTGCGCTGCGCGTTCCGGGTCGGGAAGAAGCATCTCAATGGCATGCGCAACGTTCATGGCGGTGCCTTCATGACCTTCGCGGATTATTGCCTGTTCGCCTTTGCCACGCCGGTGCTGCAGGGTCCGGGGGTGACGGTGTCGTTCGGCTGCGAGTTCATCGACGGCGCGCGCGAGGGCGAACTGGTCGAAGGCACAGGCGAGATCATGCGGGCCGGCGGCTCGATGATTTTCCTGCGCGGCTTGCTGACATCAGGCGAACGCTCGCTGTTCACGTTTTCCGCCACCATCAAGCGGGTGAAGTGGAAGCCGCCGGCCAAAGCAGGTGCCGTTGCCACCTAGCAACGCAGAAAGCGGCGCCAAGCCTGCGCCTTCTGCCGGCTCTCCACCAGCCCGGCGCAACTGGCGCGACTACGCGCTGCTGCTGGCGCTGGCCTGCTGCTGGAGCTCGACCTATCCATTGACGAAAATCGGTCTCGGCTCGATTCCGCCGGTCACCTTCATCTCGGCGCGCTCGCTGATCGCGGCATTTTTCCTGATCGCCATCCTGTATGCGCGCGGTATGCGAATTCCCGGCGATGCCAGGGCCTGGAAGCTGTTCGCGCAGCAACAGACCATCAATTCCACGATCCCGTTCCTGATGATCACCTGGGCGCAGCAATATGTGGCGGCGGCGCCGACCGTGGTGCTGGCCTCGACCACGCCGATCTTCGCCTTCCTGATCACCTGGGGCATCACGCGGCACGAGCCGGCCACGCTGTTGAAACTGGCCGGCGCCGTGCTGGGGCTCGCCGGCACCGCCGTGATCATCGGCCTCGATGCGCTGGGCGGCCTCGGCGGCAACATCTTCGCCGAACTGGCGATCCTGCTCGCCACCGTCTCCTTTGCCTGCGCCACGATCTTCGGGCTGCGGTTGACCGAATATGATCCGATGGTGGTGGCGGCGGGCTCGCTGCTGTTCGGCGGCCTGCTGCTGTTGCCCGTCGCATTGATCGTCGATCATCCCTGGACCTTGCGGCCGACGACGGAAGCGCTGGTCGCGACCATCACCATGGGGATTTTCTCCAGCGCGTTCGGGCTGATGCTGTTCTACATGTGCCTTTCGCGTTTGGGCACGCTGACCACCAACGCGCAAGGCTATTTGCGCATTCCGATCGGCGTCGGCCTGTCGGTCGTCCTGCTCGGCGAAACCGTGCCGTCCAACCTGGCGCTCGGCCTCGTCCTCGTGATGGCCGGCGTCGCCGCCATGACCATCCCCGGCGACAGCTACCGGCGCTGGATCGACCGGTTTCGAAAAGCGTGATGGGACGAAATAGTTGCCGTCGCTACCGCGGGTGCCTATCTTGCGACGCCGGAGAAAATCGATGACCACATTCGCAATCGAGGGCGGCTGCACCTGCGGGGCCATACGCTACCGCATGACTTCGCCTCCCCTGATCGTTCACTGCTGCCATTGCCGCTGGTGCCAGCGCGACGGCGGCGCGTCGTTTGCGCTCAATGCCATGATCGAAGCCGACCGGGTCGAACTGCTCTCGGGCGAGCCTGACGTCGTCGTGACGCCCTCGCTCAGCGGTAAAGGCCAGAAGATATCGCGATGCCCGAAATGCCGTATCGCGGTCTGGAGCAACTACGCGGGTTCAGGCGATCGCTTCCGCTTCGTTCGCGTCGGCACGCTCGATACGCCGGATGCGCTGCCGCCGGACGTGCACATCTTTACGATGTCGAAGCAGCCATGGGTCGTGCTGCCTCCCGATATGCTCATCGTTGAGGAGTTCTATGACAGGGAAAAGGTCTGGCCCGCGGCGAGCCTCGCGCGGTGGCGGGCGGCGCGCAGTACCGGCGCCGGCTGAGGGTGAACTCGTTCAGAGAACGGCCCTACTTCTTCTCTTCCAGCAGCCTGCGGTATTTCTCGACATCCCGCGTCACCGCTCGCGCTCTCAGGCAGCGCGCTCCATGCGCGACGATACCCGCGACCAGACCGCCGGCCGTCGGTGCAGTACAAGACGTCCTCGACGTGAGTTTTCGGATGCGGCAGCATGCCGAGCACGCTGTTCGTTCACTGACGATGCCGGTGATGGAACGCGCAATCGCCGCGGTTTGGACTCTTCGTCCACCACGCCCGCGGGCGAGCAGAAGCGGGAGGGCACCCGCCCATCGCCCTCGAGCCGTTTCAGTGCTTCTTCATCCGCCTCGACGGCATCCTGTTGAAATGAGGCCGGCCGGAGAGCGGGCTTCCGCCCTCCCTGCGATCCGGGTCATCCGCTACATGTCGAAGGCTTCGGCGATTTCGATCGTGCCGCCGCTCGCCAGGATCGGACAGCCCTTGGCCTTCTTGTGCGCATCGGCAAGGCTCGCAGCCTCGATAAGGCTGTACCCGCTGATCGGATTGGAGCCGCCGCCCTCCACGAGCGAGCCGTCCTTCTTGACAGTGCTCGACTTGCCGACCGGATTTCCCGCATCGATCACGGCAGCACCAAGCGATCCGAGCCAGGCTCCCCAGGCGTCCATCACCTTCTTGACTTCTTCGGGCGTCCCGGGCGCGCCGCCGCCACCATGATAGGCAAAAACATACTTGGCCATGTCGTCTCCTCCGTTGCTCGTTTGTCCCCCGGTCTGGTCATTATCACCAGCTTTGCTATCCCTCCATGGCAAGTTTTCCGGTAATTTGGCCCCATTCACTGTGAAGAGCTGCCAATGCCACCGCACCATGAGGAAGGGAATCGGTCGTTCAGCCAGGTCCTTGTGTGGCTGGTCAGCGCCGGCGTGTTGCCGCAGGCGTCGCATGCCCTGAGAGCGTCGATGCAAGACGCCGGCCGCGCGCTGCGCGACGCCGTGCTCACGGAGGTGCCGGCTTTCGCGGCGTCTGGGAACCCCGAGATCCTACCCACATTCAGTCAGCATGTTGACGACCACATGCGGCAGATCCTTCGCCTGTTCGATGGCGGCGAGGTCGGGCCTTTCGAGTTCGTCAGGCAGCATGCGCGCCTCCGCGCCGAACAGCGATTTCCCCTCGAAACCGTTCTTCATGCGTACCGATGCGGCCACCTCATCCTGTCGCACTGGATCAGGGATGCCGCGACCAGGTGCAGTCCGGCTAATCTGGAAGGTGCGATCTCGGCGGTCGCCGACTTCGCCATCGAATACACAAACCTCGTCAGCTCCATCGCAACTTCCGAATACGTTGCCCACACGCGCCTGCTCGCGCAGGCCGAAGGCGACCTGCGCACAGAGCTGTTGAACATTCTTCTCAGCGGATACGACGAATCGGATGCCCGCGTCGCACGCCTCTTGCGGCGCGCAGGATACCTCGATCAGCGCCAGAGTTATTGCGTGGCGGTCGCTCAGCCGGTCAACGCGGCCGAAATGGAAAATCCGGCCCGGGCACAGCGGATCGTTAACGCCATTACGGATGCCGTGGCGGGAATCTCGCTCCGCAAGCTTGCCGGCGTTCGAGACAATCTCGTCACATTCATATTCTCGGACCGACGCCGGCAATCGGGCTGGACCGCGCCCCAGGCCAACCTTGCCGAACGCCTGCATCCGCTGCTTCTCACCCTGGGTCCTTCGGTTCTTGTCGGCATCAGCGCGGACCATCCCTCGACGTCATTCGCTCCGCGGGCGCTGCACGAAGCCAGGATCGCGCTCGACTTCGCGGATCATGCAAACCGCGTGATCGGGTTTTCGACCTTGCGGCTCCGCAGTCTCCTGGTACATCACGGTTCAAGCTATTTGCAGTCGGCGCCGCCGGCCTGGGCGTCCGCCCTCGCCAGCGCCGACGTCCGGGCCGAGGGTATCCTCGTTCAAACCCTGCGCGCCATTGCTGACGCCGACATGAATGTGCAAAAGGCGGCCCGGCTGCTCCGAAAACACCCCAACACGGTCTATGCGAGGATCGAGCGGATTCGCGAGTTGACGGGTCTCGACGGCCAGCGCTATTGCGACCTTACCGAGCTGCTGCTGGCGGCCGATTGCTGGCAATCAGGAAATCCAGTCCAGTAAAGGCGGTCCAGCTCTGCTCGAAAACCCTGGGTCACGCAGCCTTCTCCAGATGCGCCACCAGTCCTGCGAACAGGCCGCGACCGTCGGTGCAGCCCATGATGTCTTCGACGTGGTTTTCCGGGTGCGGCATCATGCCGAGCACGTTGCCGCGGTCATTGACGATGCCGGCGATCGAGGCCGCCGCGCCGTTGATGTTGGACTGCTCGTCGACCACGCCGGCGGCGGAGCAGTAGCGATAGAGCACCCGCCCGTCGCCCTCGAGCCGCTTCAGCGTCTCTTCGTCGGCCTCGTAATTGCCTTCGCCATGGGCGACCGGCACGCGGATCACCTGCCCGGCATTGTAGCCGCGGGTAAACGGCGTATCCGAGCGCTCGACCCGCAGATGCACGTCGTGGCAGATGAATTTCAGCCGGGCATTGCGCATCAGCACGCCGGGCAGAAGACCTGCCTCGCAGAGGATCTGGAAACCGTTGCAGACCCCAAGCACCAAGCCGCCGCCGGCCGCGAAATCGCGCACCGCGTCCATCACCGGCGCGCGTGCGGCGATCGCGCCGCAGCGCAGGTAATCGCCATAGGAAAATCCGCCGGGCACCACCACGAGGTCAGTTCCGTTCGGCAGCGCCGTTTCGGCATGCCAGACCATCGCGGGTTCATGCCCCGATGCGAGTTTCAGCGCGCGCGCCATGTCGCGCTCGCGATTGATTCCGGGAAAGACGAGAATGGCGGATTTCATTGTAGAAAAACCTGCTGCATCAAGTGCTGTCGATCAGCGGCGAGATCTTGATTGAAGGCCCGCATGTCGACCAAGAGTTCGTCGATTGAGACTTCAAGTTCAACAACATCGCGCGAAATTTCAAGCACCAGATCGTAAATCTGCTGATTGGATATCTCAGCCATGACCTAGCTCAGAACTTCGACTCGGTAATTCTCGATTACCGTGTTCGCTAGCAGCTTGTCGGCGGCATCCTTCAGCGCCGCTTCGGCCCTGGCCTTGTCGGAGCCCGCGATTTCGATGTCGAACACCTTGCCCTGGCGCACGCTGGTGACGCCGTCGACGCCGAGGGATTTCAGCGCTCCCTCGATTGCCTTGCCCTGCGGATCGAGAATGCCGGATTTGAGTGTAACGGTGACGCGCGCTTTCATGATTCTAGCCCGGTATTCCGCTGCGTCACCCTGAGGTGCTCGGGCGCAGCCCGAGCCTCGAAGGGCGACATTGGATTTCGTATCTCATCCTTCGAGGCTCGCCCGAACGGGCGGGCACCTCAGGATGACGGCGATCAGCTCTTGACCAGGACCGGGCCCGAGCCGATCGGCCGCTCGTTCTCGGTCAGGATGCCCAGACGCTTGGCGACCTCGGTATAGGCCTCCAGCACGCCGCCGAGATCCCGGCGGAAGCGGTCCTTGTCGAGCTTCTCGTTCGACTTGACGTCCCACAGACGGCACGAATCGGGCGAGATCTCGTCGGCGACGATGATTCGCATCATGTCGTTTTCGAACAGCCGTCCGCATTCCATCTTGAAATCGACCAAACGGATGCCGATGCCGAGAAACAGCCCGGTGAGGAAGTCGTTGACGCGAATGGCCAGCGCCATGATGTCGTCGATTTCCTGCGGTGTGGCCCAGCCGAACGCCGTGATGTGCTCCTCGGAGACCATGGGGTCGTTGAGCTGGTCGTTCTTGTAGTAGAACTCGATGATCGAACGCGGCAGCTGGGTGCCCTCCTCGATGCCGAGGCGCTGCGACAGCGATCCCGCCGCCACATTCCGCACCACGACCTCCAGCGGCACGATCTCGACCTCGCGAATCAGCTGTTCGCGCATGTTGAGCCGGCGGATGAAATGGGTGGGAACCCCGATGTCGTTGAGGTGCTGGAACAGGTACTCCGAAATCCGGTTGTTGAGGACGCCCTTGCCCTCGATCACCTGGTGTTTCTTGGCATTGAACGCGGTCGCATCGTCCTTGAAGTGCTGGATCAGGGTTCCCGGCTCCGGACCTTCGTAAAGGACCTTGGCCTTGCCTTCATAAATGCGGCGTCGACGGCTCATTGGGATGTACCGTGTGTTGTTGAAATCCATGAATTTGGTGTGCTCCGGATGACAAGGGATTGCGACCCACGACGGAGCTGCCGTGAAGGCCAGGAACGGGAAACAGAACGGGAACCGGGCCTCATGCCCAACCTATCTGATTGGCCTATCGAGCACAATCGATCCGGTCCCTTCGGGGCGAGTTTTACCCCTGCCGCCTGCGGCTTAAAGCCGGTTGTCTTAACCATTGGCTAACGTTATCTAGGCGCGCCAGAGGGCGGCCGCAACGAGGCCGCTGCACCATTTTGCCAGGGATCGGAACCGAGAAAATGAGCACATTCGACAAGCGTGAAGAAGGTTTCGAGAAGAAGTTCGCCCTCGACGCCGACCAGAAGTTCAAGGCCGAGGCCCGCCGCAACAAGCTGCTCGGATTATGGGCAGCCGAGAA
>NZ_JAUYAN010000335.1 GCF_030693485.1 Bradyrhizobium sp.
ATTCGGCGACCGCGCCGAGGTCCACACCATCAGCAGCCGAAGCTTGCCGGCGTCGACCAGCGGACGCCAGCCGGTGGAATCGGCCTGCAACATGGTGTGCTGGCCAAGCACGGCGGCATTGGTTTCGGCGCCGCCCTTGAACGGCACCTGCGTCAGCTTGACGCCGGCCAGGGCGGAGATCTGTTCCATGCCGATATGCAAGGAAGTTCCGGCTCCCGGCGTTGCGTAGGTCACCTTGCCGGGATTGGCCTTCGCAAAATCAACCACATCCTTCCAGGTCTTGAACTGCGACTCGGCGCTGGTGGTGACGCCGAACGTGTAGCCGGTGAGATGAACGATGTAGCTGAAATCCTTGGCGGGATCCCACGGGGTTTCCTGCATCAGCGGCAGGCGAAACACTGTGATCGGAATCTGGGCGATGGTGTAGCCGTCTGGTTTGGCGACGGCCGCCATGGTGGCGGGGCCGACCGTGCCGCCACCGCCGGCCTTGTTGTCGATCGTGACCGGCTGGCCGAGAATCTTGGATGCGCTGTCGGCGATCGCCCGCATCGAGATGTCGGTCGAGCCGCCCGCGGGCCAGGGCACGATCAGGGTGATCGGCTTGGTGGGATATTCCTGCGCACCGGCGCCGGCCGAGAACAATACGCCGATGGCGGCGAAAGCGATCATCATACGACTAAGTTGGAACATTCAGCTTCTCCCTGGCGGTCCCGCTCACGACGGGGCCGCTATTGTTCTGGTGGATCCAATCTTCCCCGAAAACAAGTGGGAAGAAAAGCAGGTAAATCGCTGGTCCGGCTGCATTTCGTCCGGAATCGGCATGTGCGACAATAAGCCTGCCGCATGCCTCCCGCGCCATGGAAATATCGCGCCTGCCGGTGCGATCCGGCGCATCGCGGGGGCGCTCCAAACGGCCCATTGCGATGGCCTGACGTTCGGGTCATAGATATGGCGACCGGAAGCGCCTGTTCCGTTCATATCGCCAATGTCGGCATTGCAGGAAAACGCCTGCTTGAAGCGCATGACGCCATCTCCTGATGCCTGCGACGCCGCCGTGATCAAGGCGTTTGCCGGAATTCCAGGGCTGCTCGAGCAGACGCCTGCTTTGGTTGCGCGCGGCCGTGCGCTCGACTGTGAGTGCCTGTTGGGACCGCACGATCACCCGTTTCATGCTTCGATCCGCGGTGGCAGGATCGTCGACCTGACGCCGGCGCCGGTCCTGATGCGGTCGTGGCGTTTCTCCTATCGCGCGACGTCGGCGGCCTGGTCGGCCTATTGGGAACCCGCGCCCCGGCCGGGCTGGCACGACCTGCTCGCCTTGACCAAGCGTGAAGAAGCCTGCCTCGAAGGCGACCTGTATCCGTTCATGACGCATCTGCAGTACTTCAAGGATGTGCTGGCGCTGCCAAGGCGGCATGGTTCGGCGGTGCCGGCATGACCGGCCATATCGAGCCAATCGTCGGCCGCTACGTCCATGTCGCAATCGACGGCGAGATGCATCGCATCTACTTCGAGGAAAGCGGCGCCGGCATTCCGCTGGTGTGCCTGCACACGGCTGGCTCCGATGGGCGGCAGTGGCGGCATCTGCTCGCTGACGAGGAGTTTTCGAAGCAATTCCGCATCATTGCATTCGATATGCCCTGGCACGGCAAATCCAATCCGCCTGCCAGCTGGACCGGCGAGGAATACCGGCTGACGACCGCCCGCTACACCGCGACGATCCGTGCCTTCTGCCGTGCGCTGGGACTGGAGAAGCCCGTCGTCATGGGCTGCTCGATCGGCGGCCGCATCGTGCTCAATCTGGCGATCGACCACGCGCGCGAGTTTCGCGCCCTGATCGGTCTGGAAGCCGCCGATTTCCAGGCGCCGTGGTACGATACCTCCTGGCTGCATCGTCCGGACGTTCACGGCGGCGAGGTCTGCGCCGCGCTGGTGTCCGGCCTGATCGCGCCGCAAAGCCCCGATGTCTCGCGCCGCGAAACCCTGTGGGCCTACATGCAGGGCGGGCCGGGCGTATTCAAGGGCGATCTCTATTTCTATCGGGTCGACGGCGATCTGCGCGGCCGGATGGGAAAGATCGACACCGGCCTGTGCCCGCTCTATTTGCTGACCGGCGAATATGATTTCTCCTGCAGCCCCGAAGACACCAGGCGAACCGCAGCCTCGATCGACGGCGCCAACGTCACCATCATGGAACAACTCGGTCATTTTCCGATGAGCGAGAACCCCGGGCAATTTCGTCGCTATATTGCGCCGGTCCTGAGCGAAATCCTCGAGCAGTCGATGATATCAACCAAGCAAGGAGCACACGTATGAAACGCAATGCCATGATCGGCTACACGCTCGCCGCCGCGTTATGTGCGGGACCGGCGATGGCGCAGGAACTCACCGGGACGCTGAAAAAAATCAAGGACACCGGGACCATCACCCTCGGCCACAGCGACTCGACGATCCCATTATCTTACCTCGACGACAGCCAGAAGCCGATCGGCTACGCCATGGACATCTGCAACAAGATCGTCGATGCCGTGAAGAAGGAGCTCAAGCTCGACAAGCTCGAGGTCAAGCTGACGCCGGTGACGTCATCTACCCGGATTCCGCTACTCGCCAACGGCACCATCGATCTCGAATGCGGCTCGACCACCAACAATACCGATCGCCAGAAGCAGATTTCCTACACCAACACCCACTTCCTGACCGCGAGCCGCTTCGTCTCCAAGAAATCCAGCAAGATCAACTCGATCGACGATCTCAAGGGCAAGCCTGTGGTCTCCACGTCGGGCACTACCAACATCAAGCAGCTCACCGACGCCAATGCCGCGCGCAATCTCGGCGTCAACATTATCCCGGCCAAGGATCATGCCGAAGCCTTCCTGATGGTCGAGACCGACCGCGCGGTCGCCTTCGTGATGGACGACATCCTGCTTGCGAGCCTCGTCGCCGGCTCGAAAGCGCCTGACGACTACGTCATCTCCAAGGACGCATTCTCCAAGCCCGAGCCCTACGGCATCATGCTTCGCAAGGACGATCCGGCCTTCAAGAAGGTGGCCGACGCCGCGACCGCCGCGCTCTATCAGAGCCCGGAGGGCGTCAAGATCTACGAGAAATGGTTCATGGCGAAAATTCCGCCGAAGGGGTTGAATTTGAACGTCCCGATGGGTGCGGAGCAGAAGAAGTCCTTTGCCAAGCCCTCTGACTCGCCCGATCCCGACGCCTACGCGATGTGAGACGTGCGGACCCATGCAATGGCCCGGTCATTGCATGGGTTCGTCTCCTGTAGCGAACGGAAAACCCCGTGAATTATAACTGGAACTGGAGCATCTTCTTCGAGCCGGCCCCGGGTGGGACCGGCACCTATTTCGATATGCTGCTCCGGGGACTGTGGCTGACCATTCAGACCGGAGTGTTCGCCTGGATCATCGCGCTGGTGTTCGGCTCCGTGATCGGCGTGCTGCGAACATTGCCGTCGAAGACCGCCTACTGGATCGGCTTCGCCTACGTCGAGTTTTTCCGCAACATGCCGCTGCTGGTGCAGCTGTTTCTCTGGTTCTTCGTGCTGCCGGAATTGCTGCCGCGGAGCTGGGGGCTGTGGCTGAAGCAGATGCCCCATGCGCCGTTCTATACGGCGGCGATCGGGATCGGGCTGTTCATGTCGGCGCGGGTCGCCGTGCAACTGGCGGCAGGCATCGCCTCGCTGCCGCGTGGGCAAAAGCAGGCCGCGACCGCGCTCGGGCTGACCACCCTGCAGAGCTATCGCTATGTGCTGCTGCCGATTGCGTTTCGCATCATCATGCCGCCGCTGACCTCGGAATTCCTCAATACCATCAAGAACACCGCGGTCGCGATCACCATTGGCCTGATCGAGTTGACCGGCCAGGCGCGGTCGATGCAGGAATTCTCGTTCCAGGTGTTCGAAGCCTTCACCGCCGCGACCGTGATGTATCTGCTGATCAACATCATCGTCGTCACCGGCATGCGCTTCCTCGAACGCAGCCTGGCGATCCCCGGCTACATCACGGGGAAATAGCGCATCATGTTCGCCAATTTCGATTTCGACGTCATCCGCCGGTCGCTCGGCTATCTCTTCCTCGACGGCATGACGTTCACGCTGACGCTGACCGCGCTTTCCGCGCTCGGCGGCATCATCTTCGGCACGCTGATCGCGCTGATGCGGCTGTCCGGTTTCAAGCTGCTCGGCCGCATCGCCGGGCTCTATGTCGACTTCATGCGGTCGCTGCCGCTGGTGCTGGTGATCTTCTGGTTCTATTTCCTGGTGCCCTATGTCGGGCAATGGGTGACCGGCGCCTCGCGCCCGATCAGCGTCGGCGCCTTCACTTCCGCGCTCGTCACCTTCATCATGTTCGAGGCGGCGTATTTTTCCGAGATCATGCGCGCCGGCATCCAGTCGATCTCCAAGGGCCAGCCCGCCGCGGCCAACGCCCTCGGCCTGACCTACGCCCAGACCATGCGCTACGTCGTGCTGCCGCAGGCCTTCCGCAACATGCTGCCGGTGCTGCTGACCCAGACCATCGTGCTGTTCCAGGACACCTCGCTGGTCTATGTGCTGTCGATGCCGGATTTCCTCGGAGCGGCGAGCAAGGTCGCGCAGCGCGACGGCCGGCTGGTCGAGATGTACCTGTTCGCGGCGGTGGTCTATTTCACGGTTTCCTGCGCTGCCTCATTCGCTGTCCGGCGACTGCAGGCGCGTATCAGTATCGTCCGTTAGGGAAACGCCATGATCGAGATCAGACACGTCGACAAATGGTACGGACCGACCTTCCAGGCGCTGAAGGATTGCACCACCAGCGTCGCTAAGGGCGAGGTGGTGGTGGTGTGCGGTCCCTCCGGTTCGGGAAAGTCGACGCTGATCAAATGCGTCAACGCGCTGGAGCCGTTCCAGGGCGGGGAAATCATCCTCGACGGCATCAAGGTCAACGATCCCGGGACCGACCTGCCGAAGCTGCGCGCCCGCGTCGGCATGGTGTTCCAGCATTTCGAACTGTTCCCGCATCTGAAGATCATCGAGAATTTGTGCCTGGCGCAGGAAAAGGTGCTGGGGCGGTCGCGTGACGAGGCGGTGGCGAAGGCCGAGATGCTGCTCGAGCGGGTCGGCTTGAAGGACCATGCGCAGAAATATCCCGCCGAATTGTCCGGCGGCCAGCAGCAACGCGTCGCCATCGCCCGCGCGCTGGCGATGGACCCGATCGCCATGCTGTTCGACGAACCGACCTCGGCGCTCGATCCCGAAATGATCTCGGAAGTGCTCGACGTCATGGTCGATCTCGCCCGCGAGGGCATGACCATGATGGTGGTCAGCCATGAAATGGGCTTTGCCCGCAAGGTCGCGCACCGCGTCATCTTCATGGACCGGGGCGAAATCGTCGAGGACGCCAAGAAGGAAGATTTCTTCGGCAGCCCCCGCAGCGACCGGGCGCAGAAATTCCTCTCGAAGATTCTGTCGCATTAACGGTTCGCATATAGTATGCGGGGCTGGCGCTTCGCAGCCTTCAGGAGAATTCGCTTGGAACAGATCGCTTACGTCAACGGTTCGTTTGTGCCGATGTCAGAAGCCAAGGTCTCGATACTGGACCGCGGCTTTCTGTTCGCCGACGGCATCTACGAAGTCGCCGCCGTGCTCGACGGCAAGCTGATCGACAACGCCTCGCATCTGGCCCGGCTGGAGCGTTCGGTCGGCGAGATCGCGCTGGCACTGCCGGAAACCATCGGTCGCATCCAGGAAATCCAGCGGGAACTGGTCGTGCGCAATTCTCTCGTCAACGGCATGGTCTATCTGGAGGTGACGCGTGGCGCCGATACGGGACGCGATTTCGCGTTTCCCAAGGGCGACGTCAAGCCGACGCTCGTCATGTTCACCTCGGTCAAGGACATCGTGAATGCGGAATCGGCCAAAACCGGCATCGGCGTGATCACCGTGCCCGACCTGCGCTGGGTTCGGCGCGATATCAAGAGCGTAGCCCTGCTGGCGCAGGTGCTGGCGAAGCAGGCCGCGGCGGAAGCCGGCGCCGGCGAGGCGTGGATGATCGAGGACGGCAAGGTCACGGAAGGCGGCTCGTCGTCCTGCTTCATCCTGACCCAGGATGACGTGATCGTGACGCGGCAGAATGGCAGCGCGATCTTGCCGGGCTGTACCCGCAAGGCGGTGGTCGCACTGGCCGAAGAGCGCCAGCTGCGCGTCGAGGAGCGGCCGTTCACGATCGAGGAAGCCCTTGCCGCCAAGGAGGCCTTCATCACCAGCGCCACCGTCTTCGTGCAGGCGGTGGTGACGATCGACGGCAAGACCGTCGCCAACGGCAAACCTGGGCCGATGACCAGCCGATTGCGCGAGATCTATGTCGATTTCGCCAGGGCTACCGCGGTGTGAGGACCGGATTCCGGGACCAGGGGCGGTTGGCGTCCCGATCGGGCGCGATGGTCTGTCGGTCCGAGCCTTACGACTTCGCCAGCGCCGGTTCCTTGACGAACCGGTTACGCAAGGTGCCGATCCCGGTGAGCTCGATCTCGACCAAATCGCCGGCCTTGATGTCGGGTGACGCGCCGTCGGTGCCCATCCAGATCACGTCGCCCGGCCACAGCGTGAAATACTTCGTCAGTTCGACGATGAACGGCACGACGCCGAAGATCATGTCGTTGGTCCGGAAGCGGCCGGTTTCCTTGCCGTTGACCTTGATGCTGGTTTCCATCTTGTCGAGGTCGACATCGGTTTCGATCCACGGACCCATCGGCTTGAAGGTGTCGGCATTCTTGGCGCGCCACAGCCCGCGATCGGCCTTTTGCCAGCTCCGCTCGCTGACGTCGTTGCCGATGGTGTAGCCGAACACGCAGGACATCGCGTCGGCTTCGGAGAGGTGCTTTGCCTTCTTGCCGATCACCACGACCAGCTCGCCCTCGTAGTGGATTTTCTCGGTGGCGGTTGCCGGGATCACCACGTCCTCGTCATGGGCGATCAACGCGTTCTGCGCGCGATAGCCGATCTCGGGCCGATCAGGCACGTTCGGAACCGTGCCGGTCTTGTCGGCGGCTTCCTTGAGATGCTTGAGGTAATTCAGCCCGACGCAATAGAAGGTGCGCGGCATCAGCGGCAGTTCGATCTTGACGTCCTTCAGCGCGTGCGATTGCGCGGTCTTCTGCCATTCGCCGAAGGGATCGCCGGAAACAGTCAGGACCGTGTCGCCCTCGACCAGGCCCCAGGATGTTTTCCCTGCGGCGGTGAATTTCAGCCAGCGCATCGCTTGATTCCCTTCTTGCTTTACTCTGCCGCGGCACGCGGCTGGGTTTTCCATGCGCCGGCGGCCGGGTGCTTGAGGCCCAGATTCTCGCGCAGCGTCTTGCCGGCATAATCCTTGTGGAACAAGCCGCGGCGCTGCAATTCCGGAACGATATGATTGACAAAATCGGCGTAGGAGCCCGGCACGATGGTCGCCGCAATGACAAATCCGTCGCAGCCCCGCTCGACGAACATTTCTTCCAGTTTGTCGGCGATCTCCTTCGGCCCGCCAACGATGGCATCGTGTACCTGGCCGCGCCCGGAGAAGGTGACGAAGTCGCGCGCGCTTGGATTGCTCTTGCCGGAGGCCTTCAGCACGCCGTCGCGGATGCCCAGAATGCCCTGCATGCTCTTGAGTTCGTCCGATGTCAGCGGCTCGTCCAGACCTTTCGAAGCGAAGTCGTAGTTCAGCGCCTCCGCCAGCAACGACAGCGCATCGATCTGCAACGGCAGCTTGTTGATCACGGCCATCTTGTCTTCGGCCTCGGCCCTGGTGGCGGCGCAGACCGGCGTGGTGAGATTGCAAAGGAACATCTGGTCGGGATCGCGCCCCGCCTTGGCGGCCTCGTTCTTGACGGCGGCGTAGCCTTCTTTGGCCGCGGCGACATTGCGCGCGGCGGTAAAGATCACCTCGCCCCATCGGCCGGCAAAGCGCTGGCCGCGTCCGGAGGCACCGGCCTGAATGACCACCGGATGTCCCTGTTGCGAGCGTGGCACCGTGAACGGCCCGCGCGACTTGAAGAATTCTCCCTTGTGATCGAGCCGCTTGACCTTGGTCGGGTCGGCAAAACGGCCGCTCTTCTTGTCGATGATAACAGAGCCGTCTTCCCAGGCGTCCCAGTGACCGAGCACCACTTCCATGAATTCGTCCGCGCGGTCGTAGCGGTAATCGTGTTCGAGATGGGCGTCCTTGCCCATGTTGTGCGCCTCGCCGTCGTTCAGCGAGGTCACCACATTCCAGGCCGCGCGGCCGCCCGACATCAGGTCCAGGGTCGCAAAACGCCGCGCGACATCGAACGGCTCGAAATAGGTGGTCGAAGCGGTCGCGCCGAGGCCGAGCCTTTCGGTGGCCATGCCCATGCAGGTCAGCACGACCAGCGGATCCATCTTCACGCAGCGGATGCCGTATTCGACAGTGTGGGCGTGATCGCTGCCGTAGCGGTCCGGCATCGCCAGCCGGTCGTCGAAAAACGCCATATGGAACTTGCCGGATTCCAGAATCCGGCCGATCTCCTGATAATAGTCCGCTGACATCGAATCGTCGCGCGATTCCGGATGGCGCCACGAACTCGGCAGGTTGGTGCAGTTCTGTGCCTGCAGGAATCCGACCATCACCATTTGCCGTGTCATGCTGCTCTCCAAGGACTTGATCTACAAGTGCGGGCCGAATTCAACGTCATGCCAGATCGAGCTCGGCGGCCAGTTTGTAGTCGCCCGCCAGTGCGCGCAATTTGTCCCAGGTGGCGTCCTCGATTTCGATTCCCGCCGCCTTGCGCTGCTGCTCCCGGATATACTCGACCTCGCCCGGGTAGAATACGCCGGTGGAACCTTCGGAAGGCGGCGTCGCCTTGAGATAGCGCGCGAACTCGCCGACCTCCTTCTTGAAATCCTGCAACGGGCGGAACGCGGCGACCTTGAACACCGCCATGAAGCATCCGTCATTATGCCGCCCCGTCGGCTCGACCCCGAAACCGAGGCCGGTGAGCAGGCCGCACAGCACCTCGATCATCGCGGCAAGGCCGGAGCCCTTGTAACCCTCGCTGCCGCCGAGCGGCAGCAGGGCGCCGCCCTTGCGATATTGCGTGGGATCGGTGGTATGGCGGCCCTCGCTGTCGACGATCCAGCCGGTCGGGATGTCTTCGCCGCGGGAAACCGCCAGCGCAATCTTGCCGGCCGCGACCGCCGAGGTCGCCATATCGAGATAGAACGGCGCCTTGAGGTCCGAGGGCACCGCGATCGAGATCGGATTGGTGCCGAGGCGGGCCTCGCGGCCGCCGAACGGCGCCACGATTTTCGGCGAACGGCCGGAATCGGCGGTGGCGATACCAATCATGCCTTCGCGCATCGCCATCAAGGGATAGGCGGCGAGCCGGCCGACATGGCTCTGGCGGAATACGGTGCAGGCCGCGACATTGGCGGTCTTCGCCTTTTCGATGGTCATGGCCATCGCTTTGGCGTTGATGTGAAATCCGAAACCCCAATTTCCGTCGATCACGGTCGTGGTCGGCGATTCCTGCACGATGGTCAATTTGGCGCCGGGCACGATATGCCCGGCCTTGATGCGGTCGATATAGGTCGGGATCGCGATGATCCCGTGCGAGTCGTGGCCGGCGAGGTTGGCGTTGACGCAGCCGACCGCCACCGCGTTCGCTTCCTCGTCCGACGCGCCGGCGGCCTTGAGCAACGCGGCGCCGATGCGCGTGAGACGGTCAGCCTGGACGGTCGGCATGGGGGCCTCTTCTGGAGCCCGCGTGGAAGCGGGTCTTGCTTGTTCTCGCTAGCCGCATGGTTTCAAAGCGATCGCGTGATGGCAATGCCCCGGAGCAAATTCCACCTAAGAGCAATTCCGGTCAGCGAAATTTCTTGCCGGGATTCTTGGGTCAGGTTTCTTGGGTGCAGTGCAATGTAAGCGCGTACTTCCTCGGATGTCCCCGTGCTTGTTGATTCCACGTTTACCCTGAATCGGAACTGATTGCGTTCCATAACGGCCACTTAGCGGTCGCACCGCATAACTCTTTGGGAGGCAGGAATTGTACCCCCGGGGAGTGGAACTTGGAGACGAGTATCGCGCGTACGTTTGCGGCGCTGAGTGCGACCAACGAAGCGATTCTGTATGCGAAATCGCCCGAGGAACTCTACCGGCAGGTCTGCGAAGCCGCGTTTTCCAGTGGAGATTTTCTGGCGACGGCGGTCTTCTTGCTGGAGCCGGGGACCGATCTGCTGCGGTTCGCCGCCGGCTTCGGTGACGACGTCAAGCGGCTGTGCGAGATCGAAATCTCGATCGCGGCTGAAACCCCTGAGGGCCTGGGGGTAAGCGGACAAGCCTTTCGCGACCGAAAGATATGCATCAGCAATGATTACCTGAACGACGTGCGTTCGCTGGCGTGGCGTGAAAGGGCGACCGAGGCGCGTATCGGAGCGGCGGCGGCGTTGCCCCTGAACTGCAACGGCCGCAGCGTCGGCGTGCTGCTCGTCACCCTGCGCGAAGCGGGATCGCTCAACGCTTCGATCGTCTCGCTGCTCGAGCGGATGTCGGCCAACATCTCCTATGCGCTGGACAATTTCGATCATGAGGTTTCGCGCAAGGACAGCGAGCGCGCCATGCGCCGGCTCAACCGGATGTTCGGCGCCATCAGCGCGACCAACGAAGCCATTCTTCGCGCCACGAGCGAGCAGGAACTCTATCGGATGGTGTGCGATGCCGCGGTTTACGGTGGAAAGTCTACTGCCGCGGCGGTGCTGCTGGCGGAGCCTGATTCGATCTGGCTCAAACCGGTGGCGGGAACCGGCGAGGTTGTCGACCAGATCACGCGAACCCGCTTTTCGATCGATCCGGATAATGCTTATGGGAAGGGCATCTGCGGCAACGCCTTTCGAACGCAGAAAGCCTGCATCAATCCTGACGTTCTCAACTCGGCGCAGGCGAAGCCGTGGCACGAATTGGGACGCGAAGTCGGGGTCATGGCGGGCATTGCGCTTCCGCTGATCAAAGCCGGCAACAGCATCGGTGTGTTGCTTTTCTTCATCAGCAAATCATGGGCGGCGGACGAGGAAATCGTCGCGCTGATGGCGCGCATTGCGGAGAACGTTTCGGTCGCTCTCGACAATCTCGATCGCGCATCCGAAAAGGCGAGGACCGAGGCGCAAAAGGAGCGCCTGGCGCGGATGCTCGCGGCGCTCAGCGCGACCAACGAAGCGATCATGCGGGCGAAATCGCGCGCCGAGTTGTTCGATCTGGTCTGCGATGCGGCGGTGCGTGGCGCAAGATTCAGTTCCACCGCGATTGCGCTTGCCGAACCCGATTCCGAATTCCTTCGCATCGTCGCCGCCAAGGGACCGGATGCAAGCGAGATGATGGACCTGCAAATCGCGGCTACCGACAAGCTGCCGCAGGGACGCGGCCTGGCCGGAACCGCAATTCGGACCCGGCAACCCTGTTTCAGCAACGACTTTCAGGCCGACGAACGAACGGCATTGTGGCACGACAAGGCGCGTCGCAGCGGCATGCGGTCGTCGGCGACGCTGCCGTTGCTCGATGGCGACCGCGTCGC
Organism: Bradyrhizobium sp.; assembly: GCF_030693485.1. Taxonomy (GTDB): domain Bacteria; phylum Pseudomonadota; class Alphaproteobacteria; order Rhizobiales; family Xanthobacteraceae; genus Bradyrhizobium. The sequence goes on from NZ_JAUYAN010000335.1 coordinate 11,557, forward strand.
GGGCGTGCTGATATTCAACTCCATGGAGCTCGAGACGTTCTCGCCCGAATTCGTCGGCCTGCTGCAGCGGCTTGCCGAGAACGTCGCGTTCGCGCTGGTCAGCTTCGATCATGCCGACGAGAAGGCGCGGGCCGAGAAGCAAAAGGACCGCCTGACTGGCATGTTCGTGGCGCTCAGCGCCACCAATGAAGCCATCATGAGGGTCAGGACGCGCGCCGAGCTGTTCGATCTGGTGTGCAATGCCGCGGTTCTCGGCGGAATGTTTACCTCCGCGACAATTGCGCTTGCGGTTCCCGGCAACCAATTCCTGAGAATTGCCGCGACCAAAGGGGTGGACAATGAGCGTATGCGAAACAGAAATTTCGCCATATCGGCTGATCTTCCCGAAGGTCGGGGGTTGACCGGAACGTCGTTCCGTACCCGGCAACCCTGCATCATCAACGATTTTCTCGCCGATCAGCGGACGGCGCACTTTCATTCACATGCAAGGGAAGACGGGACTCAGTCAGGGGCGAGCTTTCCCCTGCTGCAGAAGGGTGACCGGGCGATCGGCGTATTGCTGTTCATCTCGCGGGACCTGGGCGCGTTCACCCCAGATCTGGTGGAACTGCTGGCGAGGCTGGCCGAAAACGTTTCCTTTGCACTCGACAATTTCGATCGGGCGGAAGAGAAGGCGAAAGCCGAGCAGCAAAAGGAACGGCTGACGCGGATGTTCGCCGCGCTGAGCGAGACGAACGAAGCGATCATGCGGGCCAAGACCCGCGAAGAAATGTTCGAGCTGGTCTGCGCGGCTGCCGTGCTGGGCGGCAAATTCACCTCGACGACGATCGTGCTGGCCGAGCCGGGCGACGAGTTCCTGCGGATTGCCGCTTCAAAGGGACAAAACCACGAACGTGTCAGGAGCACCCGCTTCGCCGCTTCCGCCGGCCATCCGGAAGGCCGAGGATTGATCGGAACGGCGTTCCGGACAAAAGCGCCCTGCATCATGAATGATTTTCTGACCAATGAGCGAACCGCCCATTGGCACAGCCTCGCGAAGGGTGGCGGAACGCGGTCCGGCGCCGGATTTCCGCTGCTGAAAAAAGACGGCGCCGCCGCCGGCGTGCTGCTGTTTCTCGCCGGCGAGGAAGACGTGTTCACCGATGATCTGGTGGAGCTGCTCGCGAGACTGGCCGAGAATGTTTCCTTTGCCATCGATAACTTCGACCGTGCCGACGAGAAAACCCGGGCTGACGAACGGATCGAATATCTCGCATCGCACGACAGCCTGACGAGGCTGCCCAATCGAGAGATGTTCAACGAGCTGCTTCGCCACGCGATCGAGGCCGCGCGCCGTTGCCAGTGGCGCTTTGCGGTGCTGTTCATCGATCTCGACAGGTTCAAACTGATCAACGATTCGCTGGGTCACGACGCCGGCGACATGTTGCTGGTGGAGATCGCCGGCAGGCTGCGCGGCGTCCTGCGTGCCAGTGACGTCGTGGCGCGGCTCGGCGGCGATGAATTCGTTGTTATTCTGGAGCAGACCTCCGAATGCGATGACGTCGAACGCATCGCCGGCAACCTGCTGAGCGTGCTCAGCGAACCCCTGCAGTTGAGCGGCCACGAGTGCCACACCACGGCCAGTATCGGCATCGCCATGTACCCTTCGGACGGCGGCGACGTGCAGACGCTGACCAAGAACGCCGACATGGCGATGTACCTCGCCAAGGAAGATGGCAAGAACGGCTTCCGCTTCTTCACCAGGGAGATCAAGACCCAGTCGATCGAGCGCCTGACGCTGGAAACCGCGTTGCGCCGCGCCCTCGAACGCGATCAGTTCGCGTTGCACTACCAGCCGAAGGTGGACATGGCGAGCGGACAGATCACCGGCGTCGAGGCCCTGCTGCGCTGGACCCATCCCGAACTCGGCGTGCTGTCGCCGATGCAGTTCATTCCGCTTGCCGAGGAAACCGGACTGATCGTTCCGATCGGCCGCTGGGTGCTTCGGGAAGCCTGCGCGCAGAACATGGCCTGGCAGCGCCGCGGATTGCGGCCGGTGTCGATGGCGGTCAACCTCTCGCCGCGGCAATTCGTCGACCAGCAACTGTTGCACGACATCGATGAGGCGCTGGCGTCGAGCGGCATGCCTCCCGTGCTGCTGCAACTCGAAGTTACCGAAAGCATGGTGATGCGGAACGTGCCGCGGGCGGTCAAGGTGCTGGACGCGATCCAGAATCGCGGCATTCGGCTGGCGATCGACGATTTCGGGACCGGTTATTCGTCGATGTCGCTGATGAAGCAGTTTCCGATCGACACCATCAAGATAGACCGCTCCTTTGTTCGCGATCTGCCCAGCGATTCCGAGGATTGCGCCATCGCCCAGGCGATCATCAGCATGGGCAAGGCGCTGGGGATGACGGTGGTTGCCGAGGGCGTGGAGACCGTCGAACAGCAGGCGTTCCTGCGCAGTCACGGTTGCGATGAAATGCAGGGCTATTTGTTCAGCAAACCGCTGCCGCCCGCCGGGTTGGCCAGGCTGCTGCGTTCAACGCCCGTGCTGACGTCGCCGCCGCTGCAGCCGGTGGTCTGCGACGGCACGGAGAAACCGGGCCGGCGGCCAAAGCCGAGCAGCATCCCGGCGCGCGTGTCGCGTTGACCGAACGTTAGAGCGGTTCGGGGTGTGCCGGCCTGCGCGGAAACTCATCGGGCCACGGCAGCGAGGTTTGCCCGGCGAGGGATTTCAGGAACACCCTCGCTCCGTCGGCATAGCTGGCGCCCTCCGTCAGCCCAAGACTGGCGCACGATGCCGCCGGCATCGGGTTCTGCAGGCCGACCACCTCGAATGCCGGTCCCCACCACCACCCCGGCGCCGGCGATCGTGCCTCCTCGGGTACCTCGCTCCACCGCACGAATTCATCCACGATGCGTTCGAATTGCAGATTTGCGGCCCGATGCACGGTGCCCCTCTTCTCGCCTTCAACAGGCGCGTCCGCTCTGGATCTGTTCAGTTGGCAGTGGAAACGCGCGACCTGGTAAAAAGTTGCTTCGGAGGTGAGGCATCAGCCGTTTGCGTTGGTGATCGCCAGCAATCCCGGCAGCCGCTCGGCCAGGCCGCCCGCGAGGCTCACGCGCAGGATCGAACCGCCTTGTGCGGATGAGCCTTGCGGTGCCACGCCCATGCGGTCCGGATGATGGTTGCGAGATCCGAATGCGCGGTGCGGAATTTCAATGTCTCGCGCGCCGCGGTGGGGTCGGCGACCAGATAGGTCGGATCGCCTGCGCGCCGCGGCTTCACCAGATGCGGCACGGCGCGGCCGGTTTCCAGGGAAGAAGCTGGACCCACCACGCCGCACTGGCCCGGCGCACATGCCAGCGCGTCGTGGTCCTACGGCGCCGTATTGGCCGTGACCTTGCATCTGCGTTGCGCCGATGTCGCGACGATATCAGGCATCACGAATCGTCATGTCGCTTCACGAATCGGTGCAACCCCGACATTGCCGCCGTCCCTGCGACGTGCAGAACGGAGTGCGACAATACCAGCGGCGCGCCAACGCCTGCAGCGGATCGCGAAACAAATGATAGATGAAAAGAATTTCGATCATGGCGATATCCGTCGATCCCCATGATCGAGATAGGGCGGTATTCCCGAAAGGGAATACCGCCCGCGCATCAACCATGCAGCTTTTTCGCGGTCTCGGCGATCACGCGTCCTTGATAGCGCGCGCCCGCCAGTTCGTTTTCGCTGGGCTGGCGGCTGCCGTCGCCGCCGGTAATGGTGGTGGCGCCGTAGGGCGAACCGCCGGTGACCTCGTCGAGCTTCATCTGGCCGGCAAAACCGTAATTGAGGCCGACGATGGTCATGCCGAAATGCAAGAGGTTGGTGATCACCGAGAACAGCGTGGTCTCCTGGCCGCCATGCTGGGTCGCGGTCGAGGTGAAGGCGCCGCCGACCTTGCCGTGCAACGCGCCCTTCGCCCACAACCCGCCGGCCTGATCGAGGAAGTTCGCCATCTGCGACGCCATCCGGCCAAAGCGGGTACCGGTGCCGACGATGATGGCGTCGTAATGCGCGAGGTCTTCGATTGTTGCCACGGGGGCTGCCTGATCGAGCTTGTAATGCGAGGCCTTCGCGATGGCCTCGGGCACCAGTTCCGGCACCCGCTTGATGTCGACCGTGGCGCCGGCCTCGCGCGCACCGTCGGCGATGGCGTTGGCCATGGTCTCGATGTGGCCGTAGGTGGAATGATAGAGAACAAGAACCTTGGTCATGGTGGAATCCGTAGAGTTGAGTTTGTGAGAAGCAAAAAGATCCCGTCATTGCCGGGCTTGACCCGGCAATCCATCAACCTTCGCAAGAGTTTTTCCGAAGAGGATGGATGCGCGGGTCAAGCCCGCGCATGACGAGTTTCGTAGGTGAGACTTACGCCGCGTCGACCAGCACCAGCTCCGAATCTTCCAGCGCGGTGATGGTCAGCCGCGCTTCGTTTGAGATCGCGGCGCCGTCGCGGGCGTTGACGAACACGCCGTTGACTTCGACGCTGCCTACCGCCGGCACCAGATAGAGGTTGCGGGCCTTGTCGGACGTATACTCCGCGCTCTCGCCGGCCTTCAGCGTGGTGGCGAGCACCCGCGCATCGGCACGGATCGGCAGCGCGTCGTTGTCGGCCGCAAAGCCGCTGGCGATGGTGACGAACTTTCCGGATCGATCCGACTTCGGAAACGGCTTGGCGCCCCAGGTCGGTGCGCCGCCCTGCGTGGTCGGCTCGATCCAGATCTGGAAGATCTTCGTCCGGGTCGGTTCCAGATTGTACTCGGAGTGACGCACGCCGCTTCCGGCACTCATCACCTGCACGTCGCCCGCTTCAGTGCGGCCCTCGTTGCCGAGGCTGTCCTGATGCGTGATCGCGCCTTCGCGAACATAGGTGATGATCTCCATATTGGCGTGGGGATGCGCGGGAAAGCCGCTGTTCGGTGCGATCTCGTCGTCGTTCCACACCCGCAAGGAGCCATGGCCCATATTGTTGGGGTCATAATGGCTGCCGAACGAGAAGTGATGCTTGGCTTTCAGCCAGCCGTGATCCGCGCCGCCGAGTTTTTCGAAAGGTCTGAGTTCGATCATGGGATATTCCCTTTGGTTTGAACTTGGGAAATCGCCGGGGACAGAACCGCCGTCTGATTTCCGTTGGCAATGTGGATATGCCTCCGTTGGTATGATATAAATAGAAACTATCGAAACACATTGTTTCTATAATAGCTCCAATAGGGCCACGCCGATGGCGAAACTGCCGGACTTCGAAGGCTTCGCTATATTCGCAAAAGTTGTGGAATTACGGTCGTTTGCGGCTGCCGCGACCGAACTGGCGCTGTCCAAGGCGACGGTGTCCAAGGCGGTGACCCGGCTGGAAGTCCGGCTCGGCGCCCGGCTGTTCAATCGCACCTCGCGGCGGCTCGCCTTGACCGATGCCGGACAGAAACTGGCCGAGCGCGCGGCGCGGCTGTTGTCGGATGGCGAGGCGGCGGAGAACGAGGCGCTGGCGCAATCGGCGACGCCGCGCGGGCTGGTGCGGCTTGCGGTGCCCATGACCTTCGGCGTGCGCACCGTGGCGCCCCTGTTGCCGGAATTCCTGAGCCTCTATCCGGAGGTCTCGATCGACCTGCATCTCAGCGACGCCACCGTCGATCTGATCGGCGAGGGTTTTGACGCCGGCCTGCGCATCGCGCGGCTGCCGGATTCCTCGCTGATCGCGCGCCGGCTATGCGCGATGCCGCGCTACACCGTGGCGACGCCGGCCTATCTCAAGCGCTGGGGACGGCCGACGCATCCGATGCATCTCGCCGGGCATAAATGCTTCGGCTACGCCTATCTCTCGACGCCCGGGGTCTGGCACTACACCAATGCATCGGGTGAACAGGCCAGCGTACGGCCGGCGGGACAGCTGCGCGTCAACAACGGCGAAGCGGTGATGCCGGCGCTGCTCGCCGGGCTCGGCATTGCCGATCTGCCGGATTTCATCGTCGGCGACGCCATCGCGTCAGGCGAGGTCGAGGTGATCCTGCAAGGCTGGAAGCAGCCCGAAGGCGCGGTGCATCTGGTAACGCCCCCCGGCGGCCCGCGCCCCGCCCGCGTCGAAGTGCTGGCGGAATTTCTGGCGAAGCGCCTGGCGATGGGGAAGAAGCGCTGACTTCACTCTCACGCTTCAGGGGAGCGTGAAGGAAGCGCGACTATCGCAACGACGGCGGTTTCGGGTTACGCTGCCTCCAACCAACCAAAACAAAATCACCGGGGAGAAACCGTCATGAACCGTCGCGAGTTCCTGAAAGCCGCCGCCATCCTGCCGCTGGCGCAAACCGCGCTGTCGAATACCGCTTTCGCACAAGCCCCGTGGCCGTCGCGCAACATCACCATGATTGTGCCTTTCCCGGCCGGCGGCCAGGCCGATCTCGCCGCACGCCCGGTGGCCATGGCGCTGGAGAAGATTCTCGGCAGGCCCGTGCTGGTCGACAATCGTGCCGGCGGTGGCGGCGGTTCGGTCGGCAACGCGGCTGCGGCGCGGGCGGAGCCCGACGGCTACACCCTGCTGATGACGCTGTCGTCGCTGGCGGTGCTGCCGGAGGCGGACCGGCTGTTCGACCGGCCGGTGGCCTACGAAGTCTCGCAATTCGCGCCGGTCGCGCGCGTGCTCGCCGATCCCACGCTGCTCGCGGTGCCGGCGTCGGCGCCGTGGAAGACGCTGCAGGATTTCGTCGACGACGCCAAAAAGCGCCCCGGCGCAATTCCTTACGGCTCCTCGGGCCCCTACGGCACATTGCATGTGGCGATGGAAATGTTCGCGGCCTCCGCCGGCATCAAGCTGCTGCACGTGCCGTTCCGCGGCGCCGCCCCGGCGCTGACGGCGCTGCTCAGCGGCACGGTGCAGGCGATGGCGTCGGCGCCGGGTACGCTGAAGCAGCAGGTCGACGACGGCAAGATGCGCGTGCTGGCGAACTGGGGCGCGCAGCGGATCGCGAGTTTCCCCGATCTGCCGACCTTCCGCGAACTCGGCTACAAGGACGTCGAATTCTACATCTGGGCCGGGCTGTTCGCGCCAAGCGCGCTGCCGGCGCCGGTGCTGACGCGGCTGCGCGAAGCGATGGCGCAGGCCGTGAAGGCGCCGGAGGTGACGAAAACCTTCGAGACCGCCGGCAGCCCGGTCGCCTATCTCGACGCGCCGGAATTTTCAAAATTCGTCGCGGAGGATTCCGCGCGGCTGATCGCTGCGGTGAAGAAGATCGGCAAGGTGGAGTAGGGGAGGCCGCGCCTCAACCCGGCGCCTGACAGACATCGATCCATTGCGCGCCGGTCAACGCCGCCATCCGCATCGGTGCGATGCGCACCGCGCTGTGGGTCGAGCCCGCGGCCGGCACCACCTCGTCGAACGCCTGCAGCGAGACGTCGCAATAGACCGGCAACGGCGCCTTCAGACCGAACGGACAGACGCCGCCGACTTCGTGCCCAGTGATGTCGGCGACTTCCTCGATGCCCAGCATCTTCGGCTTGCCCCCGAAATGCGCCTTTACCTTCCTGTTGTCCATCCGCGCGGTGCCGGCAGCGACGATCAGCACCACGCGATCGCCGATCCGCAAGGACAGCGTTTTCGCGATTCGGCCCGGCTCGACGCCATAGGCTTCGGCCGCCAGCGCCACCGTCGCCGAACTGTCAGGCGATTCGATCACGGCGATATCGGGGGCATTTTCGGCGAAGAACGCGCGGACGGATTCGAGACTCATGCAACGGCTGCTTCTGCGGGGTTAGGCGGCGCGGACTTCGTCCGCGGCCAGTACATTCCGCAAAAGCATGCAAAAGTGAAGAGATTTGCAAGGCGGAATGCTTCGATTGGCCTGTTCGTGAACAGTTCTCGTCCCGGCCGAACGCCGCCGGGGACAACGCTGCCTTGCGCGACAGGCCGCGAAGCCCGGCAGCTATTGCGTGCTTCGATCGCTGGCATCGGCAAGGAAAGCTTCAAGCATGTTTGCCGCGCCGTCCGGCATCGTCAGGCCATGACGGGGATAAATCTGCTTCGCCGCGTACGCGCCTGCATTATAGGTCAGCCAGACCTTGTCCTGTTCGTCCTGCCAGATCAGCGCTTTCATCGGGAGATCGATCGCCAGCATCGCGCTCTTGGCCATCAATGGCGTGCCACCCTTCGGGTTGCCGAAGATGATCACCACTCGCGCCCGCATATCCAGTCCGGCTTCTTTGGCCGCGGCGGCGTGATCGATCCGGCTGAAGACGACCCATCCGCCTGGCGCCTTCGACTTGACGGCGGCTTCGAATTTCTCGGCGGTTTCCAGAACGGAGTATTTGCTTGGCCTGGCAATCAGGCCGCTGTCGGCGAATGCCTGCGAGAGCGTCGTCGCGAACAGAATTCCTGCAATAGCCGCAGTCCGTAAGATCATGTCGATAATCCTCCGCATCTGCAACGGAAGCGCGAACGGCGCGACCCCGCGTGCATGGTACCAGTCTGGGCGCCATACCGCTGTGACGATTGGTTGATGACTCGCCGGCGCTGATGACGCCCTCGTGATGTCCGCGGCTCTCTCCCGTCTGTGTTCAGGTAAACGACTTCAGAAGTCCGGGCAATTCGGACAATGCCTTGATGCGGATGTCCGGCTGCAGTCCGAGTTCATCCATTTGCGTCCGGATCGCCTTGAACATGGTCAGCGGCGGCACGAGATCGTTCTTGACACACGCCAGCGCCATGGCCTCCGGCGTCACCCGTTCGATCCAGGCGACGTTGAGGCCGAACGCCTTGGCGCCGCAGGCATCCCAGGGGTTAGAGGACACGAACAGCACTTCGGCGGGCCTCATTCCGAGCCGGTCTTCAATCAGGCTGTAGGCTTCCGGGCTCGGCTTGAAAATTCGCCTGGTGTCGATGCTGATGGTGGCATCGAGCACGTGGTCGAGCCCGCTGTTGCGGACCAGCGCGGCGAGCATGTCGGTGCTGCCGTTGGAAAGAATGGCGAGCTTGCGATCCTTCATGGCCGCGAGGGCCGCGTTCGCGTCCGGGTACATATCAAGGTGCAGATACTTTTCCATGATGCGCTCGAAGGCGCCCTCGTCGTATCGCAATCCGAGCACCCGGAGGGTGTAGGCGAGCGAATCCCTTGTGATGATCGAGAAGTCCTCATAGCGCCGCATCAGCGACCGCAGCCAGGTGTATTCGAGCTGCTTGATACGCCAGATCTGGGTGATCATCTCGCCATGGCCGGGATACGCCGCTTCGGTGACGGCGGCCACCGACTGGATATCGTACAACGTACCGTAGGCGTCGAATACGATGGCCTTGATGGTCATGCGTCACCGGGGTGCGGGGGTGTGGCGCGACGAATGATGGCGCAGATTCCGGTCATCCGGGCGATAGGATGTTCGACAAACAAGCGGCATGCGGCAAGCGCTTGCTGCAGCGAGTCCGGCGAACGGGCCGCGGCGAGCTGACGTGAAAGGACGCGGCCATGCGCCCGTCCGAGGGCGCGCGCGGAACGCGTCAGCGCGTTCAGGCTGCCGTCCGCCTGCAGCGGAGCAAGCATCGTGCGTACGAGAGCCAGATATGGCGGCCAATAGGCCAGATGCCTGTACATGCTGGCAATGAGGTAAGCATCCGTGTCCTCCCCGAATCCATTCAGTTCCTCGATCAGCCGTTGCACTTCGGCTGACAGATTCGCCATCGGCGGCAGTGCAGGCAGTTCGGTTTGAGCCGCGCCGGGCGCAGTTCCCCAGGGCTGAACGGGTTCGCCGCTCGTTGGATCGTAGTGTTCCAGCAATGCCGAGAGTGCGACCAGCGCCAGCGCATTGGTGTGGTGATAGCTGTCCAGCACTTTCAGGATATTCGTCAGTGCACCTGGTTCAATTCCGGCCGCGGACAGCAAGGCGGTGGAAAACGCAGGTGCGTCCGGCAGCGCCAGGGTGCGGCGAGCCGCTTCGGCGTGCGCGGCGGCCGCTCCCAGATAGAGCGGTCGCACCGTCGACCACGCCCACGGCAAGGCGCCCGGCATGGTCGCGAGATTGCGCCAGATCAGGTTGACCACACTCGTGTTGAGGGTCGTGCGAATGTCGGAGTAGATGTCGGCAATTTCGCCGGTGGCTGCTGTCTCGAGGACAGAGGGCACGCTCTCTTGCTGAATCAATGTGACCTCCAGGTGGCGCGTGGATCGTTGCTGGAGCCAGATCGCGTCAGATCCCCAGCAGCTTCCGCGCATTGGCCTTCAGCACCTTCGGCCGGATCTCGTCGCGGATATCGAGCCTGGCGAAATCCGCCATCCAGCGGTCGGGCGTGATCACCGGCCAGTCCGAGCCGAACAGCATCTTGTCCTGCAGGATCGAGTTGATGTAGCGCACCAGGATCGGCGGGAAATATTTCGGCGACCAGCCGGAGAGGTCGATATAGACGTTCGGCTTGTGGGTTGCGACCGACAGCGCCTCTTCCTGCCAGGGGAATGACGGGTGTGCGAGAATGATTCTCAGGTCCGGGAAATCCGCCGCGACGTCGTCCATATACATCGGGTTGGAATATTCGAGCTTGATGCGAAAGCCCGCGCGCATGCCCGAGCCGACACCGGTCTGTCCGGTATGAAAGAGCGCGGGCTTGCCGGTTTCCTGGATGGCTTCGTAGAGCGGGT
>NZ_JAUYAN010000337.1 GCF_030693485.1 Bradyrhizobium sp.
GCCTCAAGCTCGAGGTCGGCAAGTTCCTCAACACGGTAAGGGCGGCCTGACGGTTACGGCTCGTCCTGGAACAAGGCTCATGGCGATGGGAAATGTTGTCGAATTCGAACTGAAATCGGGAAAGACAATAGATCCGCCTCGCCATGCAGCCGGTGCCGCCTCGTTGTCTCTGGCGTTGGCGGAGCACCTGCAGACAATTGAAGTCTGCTGCAGGTCTTTCGAGAAGGATATCAGAACGATCGAGTCGATCGCGCGCAGCACCAAGGACCCGGAACTGCGTGGGCTTCTGCTGCGTCAGCTCGAATCCCTGCAAGGGCAGCTATCGCTTGCCTTGACTATTGCATCGAGCGCAAAGCGCTCGATGCAGGCGACCCGCAGCGAAGCGGCCCCTCCTTGAAGCATGATTTGACCGATCGATGAACGTCCCGGTGAGTGCAACCGAGACATGGAGTTTGCGAACGAAGCCCGGAAGCCGGTATTCAGAAGCCCCGGCAGGCGCAATGGACCGGTCAGACCACAATCTCTGAACTTTACCCGCCCGCCTGCGCGGCAGGCGGGCGCTGCCTTCGGAACAGGATCCGCTGGTACAGCCAGCCAATCGCCACCAGCACCAGCCCGAGGCACATGAACGACAGCGCGCGGTAGACGCCCGTCAGCGTCGACATGTCGATCAGGAACGCCTTCAGGATCGTGAGCGCGATTACCACCGCCGAGGCAAGGCGGGCGCGCTGCGAGTTGAACAATATGCCGATGCCGAGCAGCGCCACGCCGAACACCAGCCACGCAATCGAGTAGGTGTACTGCTCGACGTCGGTGGTGGGGCCGCGCGTCAGCACCGGGCCGTGATAGAGCCGGCGGATTTCAAACGTGACATAGGTCAGCGCCAGCACCAGCGCTCCCGCCGCTATCGTGTTGGCATAGCTGGCCGGACGCCGGCCCGCCACCGCGTAGGACAACAGCAGCGCCAGCGCTGCAGGCAGGGCATAGCCGAGCAGCAGCAGGTTGAAAAACACGCCGCCGACGTCGGTCGGCCACAGGATCGGCGTCTCCAGCACCATCAGGCCGATCACGCTGGCTGCGCCGGCAAACAGCGTGAGCACGATCGCCGCGATGTTATGGACCATGCTGCCGGTGCGGATCCGCAACCGTTCCAGCCCGATCGCCATCGCCAGCGCCGCGCACACCTGCAGCGCCACTTCGGCAAGGCCTGCCGAACTGCGGTAGACGTCGCCGCCGTTGACGGCATGGCGGATCTGCAGGAACACCAGCAGCACCGTAAACAGGATCGCTGCTGATTCCACCGCGCGCAGCGGCGCGTCGTCGCCGTGGCGGCGCAGGAACACGCTGGCGGCCCAGAACGACAAGGCCGGAATGCCATAGCCCCACAGCAGCCAGTTGAAGATCGGCGTGGTGCCGACCATATCGCCGACGATGCGCGGCTCATAGCCGATCCGCAGCACCACGATGCCGGCGAGAATGGCGGTGAGCGAACGCAGGAACGGGATCGGCCGCTGCAGCGAGATCCATGCGGTGCCGAGCGACATCAGCGAAAGCGCAATGGTCAGCCAGCCCTTTTCGAGCGCAAAGGTCAGCGCCAGCGCCATGGCGGCGAGCGCGCCGGTGGCGAACAGCGCGATCGAGACCTGCAATCCGGGCCGGCCCTCGCGTTTTGTCAGACTTTCAGTCGCGGCGCCGAACGCGGCCGCCAGCACCACGGCCAGGATCGCAAACGGGATCGAGCGATCGAGATGCGCGATGCGGGCATAGAGCGCGATCAAGAGCGCCAGCGGCGTGAACACCGCGGCGGCTGACCACACGACCGGGATCGCGGCGCTGTTCGAGCGGCCCTGCGCCAGCAATCCGGCGACACCGAATCCGACCGCGAAAATCGCCGCGGTGACGAGATGCAACATGACGGCGCCGTCGGTAGCGGCGGGGCCGATGCCCGGCAGCGGCCCGCCCGGCAGCACCAGCATGTCCGGATTGCCGCGCACCGCCCATTCGGCGAACACCACGAAGACCAGCGCGGCGGCGGCGCCGACCGCGCCGGCAGCTGCTTCCGCGCGCCATGCCACGAACAGCGTGCCGGCGACCAGCAGTGTGAACACGATGACGGCCGTATCGGCATGCGCGCTGCTCAACACGATCAAGGTGGCGCCCAGGAGATAGACGGCAAGCGAAGCGGACGAGAACGGTTCGATCTCGCCTTCGTCGGCGGGCGGCCCGAACATGAATCCGCATACCACCAGCAGCGCGGCGAGGACGAATCCCGCCATCACATGGAACGCGTGGGGGCCGACCATCGACGGCCCGCATTGCAGGCAGGGGAAGGTCCAGAGCAGCGCGAATACGAGGGTGGTGACCGCGAGCCAGCGCCACAGCCGGATCCGCGCCAGCCCGAACGCCGCCGCGGTGACGATGGCCAGATAAATATAGAGCGCCCAGTAGTCCGGCTTGCTGGAGGAAACCAGAACCGGCGTGGCGAAGGCGGCGGCGATGCCGAGCCCGGCCAGCGCCGGCCCGTGCAGCAGCGCTGCGGCGAGCGTGCCCAGCGCCACCATGCCGAGCAGAACGAAGGCGGTGGCGGGCACCAGAAAATCGTACAGCGCATAGGCGGCATAGACTGTTGCAAACGCCACCGCCGTTCCGGCGGCGGTGAGGATGGCCGGAATATTGGCGATCGGCAGCGCCTCGACTGCCGAAATGCTCTCCTTGCGCCTGGTCCATTCGCCGGCGCCCAGCAGCGCCAGCGCGAAGGCGCCGCCGAGCATGGTGCGGACGCCGGGGCCGAGCAGCCCGGCCTCGATCGAATAGCGCACCATGAAGAAACCGCCGAGCGCCAGTGTCAGGCCGCCGACCCAGACCACCCAGCGGGTGCCGAGGCTCTCCTCGAAGCCGGGTTGAGTTGGCGGAAGCGGCGGCGGTGCGGCCGCGGGGATTTCCGAATCGGGCAGCGGCGCCGCTGCGGGCTGCATCGGCGGCGCCTCAGCCTCGGTGGTTTCGATCCGGATCCGGTCGGCCGCCGACGGCGCGACCGGAGCTTCATACGCGGGCAGTGGCGGAGGCGCGGCAATTGCTGTCGCCCTTGGCGCCTGGGTCTCCAGCAAGTCCAGCCGTGCGCGCAGCACGGCGATCTGATCGAAGGCCTTGCGGGCGACGATGATTCCGACGATGGCAATTGCCAGCGAAAAAAAACCGAACGGCAAATCGAACATCAAGCCTCCAGGCGATCGCCCGGTGTCGGGGCTACCGCGATAAATTTTCCGTCTGTCTCGACATCACGCCGGTCGGTTCGACCAGGGCGCCCGGCGGCCAGCCCGGCGTTTACAGGCGTCCCGCAACAGCCTTCGCGGTCCAATGCAAGTCAGTGAGTGTGAATTCGGCAGGGAAAAGTTCAACACGGTCGGCGATTTTCAAACCGGAGCGCAGCGGGCGCCGCTTGCGGGCATCATTCGAGATCGACGCGGAACGGCCGGCCTTCGACCAGCATGCTGCCCGGGCCCATTTCGTCGAGCGCGCGCAGCATCCGGCCCTCGCGCCCCAACGCCTTGTCCGCCAGGCTGACGATCAGCCGGTTCGGCGACGCGATCGGGGAGGCGGCGCGGATTTGCCGCGCGATCGAAATCTCGTCGCGGTGCGGATTGAGCATGCAGGCGGCGGCGAAGGCGCTCGCGGTCGAGCGGCTGATACCGGCATAGCAATGCACCACCAGCGGCGCGTTGCGATCCCAGCCGCGCACGAAATTCAGCACCTGCTCGATATGCTGACCCGACGGCGCCAGAAAACCATCCATCTGCTCGGTGATGTCGTCCATCTGGACCCGGAGATGATTGGCCTCGAGCACCGACTCCGGCCGCTGCACCTGGGCGACATTGGCCATCACGGTCAGGACATGGCTGGCGCCGGTGGTCTTGACGGTGTCGGAGAGTGCGGCGAGCGAACAAACGTGAATCATGGCAGTCCTTTTTGTCGTACCGGTTATAGGCCCGCATGCGCAGGCGTGAAAGCCGGTTCAGGCGTCGATGTTCATGTGTGCAAGGCCGCGAACCGTGCCAAGAACTGCTTCTCGGCCTTGGCCGCGGTCCACGGCGTCAGATATTCCTGCTGCATGGCCGGGGACAGGCCGGGGTCCCTCCCGAACAGGCGTCGGGCTTCGGCGTCCGCGAAGCCGGCGAGTTCGGTGGCCTCGAGAAAGGCCGCTCCCCGGTCCGCGGCCTTGATCGCCTGCGTGATGTGGTCCGCCAGCTCGGGCGGCAGCCCGAAGCGGATATGGATCGCCGCCAGCAGCCGCTTTTCCACCACCTTGTAATCGCCGCCGAGCACCGCCTTGAACGGCGAGATCATGTCGCCGATGACATATTCCGGCGCGTCGTGCAGCATCGCCGCGAGCCGGAAGCTGAGGTCGATCCGCGGCTTTTGCTGGCGCAGCACGGCTTCGACCAGCAGCGTGTGCTGCGCCACCGAAAAGATATGCGCGCCGCTGGTCTGTCCGTTCCAGCGCGCGACCCGCGCCAGACCATGGGCGATATCGGCGATCTCGATGTCCAGCGGCGAGGGATCGAGCAGATCGAGCCGGCGTCCCGACAGCATCCGCTGCCAGACCCGGGTGGAGGTGACCGCGGACGGCTTCCTTACCGTCATTTTGCTTTGAGGCGGGGGCTGCGCTGCTTTCCGGCGCAAGCCTGATGGCAGAAGCAGCTGACCAGATGGTCGTTGACCATGCCGGTGGCCTGCATGAAGGCGTAGACGATGGTCGGGCCGACGAATTTGAAGCCGCGCGCCTGCAATTCCTTTGACATCCCGATCGACAGCGGCGTCGAGGCCGGCACGCTGGCCGCGGTCTTGAAGTTGTTGACCTTCGGCTGGCCATCGACGAAATCCCACAGGAATTTCGAGAAGCCGGCGCCTTCTTCCATGATCTTCAGGTAGCCCTTCGCGCTGTTGACCGCGCCCTCGATCTTGGAACGGTTGCGGACGATGCCGGCGTCGTTCATCAGCGCGTGAACTTTCTTCTCGCTGTAGCGCGCGATCTTCTCGGGCTGGAAATCGTCGAAGGCCTTTCGGAAATTGTCACGCTTGCGCAGGATCGTGATCCACGACAGCCCGGCCTGAAAGCCGTCGAGGATGAGCTTTTCATACAACGCCCGGTCGTCATATTCCGGCACGCCCCATTCGGTGTCGTGATAGGCCATGTAAAACGGGTCTTCGCCGGGCCACGGGCACCGGGTCAGGCCATCGGCATGCGGGCGCGCCGACTTCGTCATGCCACGGTCTGCTTCGGCGCGGGACGGATATCGTCGGGGTCGGCGAGGCGGATGCCGAGGCCGCCTGAGGTCAGCGGCAATCCGGCGTCCAGCGCATCGGCAGCGCGGTCGATCCTGATCAGCGCGAGGCCGTTTTGGCCTGATGTCGACCCCATGGTGCCGATCGATTTGTCGCCGGCGAGAATCGCCGTGCCCGGTTCCGGTGAAAAATCCTCGAGAACCACGCGTACCGTGCGCGTGCGCGCGGTGCCGCGATGCTGCATCCGGGACACCACCTCCTGGCCGACATAGCAGCCCTTGTCGAAATCGACGCCGTGCAGGCGGTCCATGTTGGTTTCGTGCGGAAACGCGTCGCCATACATGAAGTCGAGGCCGCCGCGCGGCACGCCGGAGGCTATCCGATGCGCGTCATAGGCTGAACTGTCGACCAGTTCAGCGCCGATCAGATCGGCCACCTTTGCCGCAAGCTCCCCGGGAACCAGGATCCGCCAGCCGAGTGCTGCCCGGCGCGGGTCGGCAAAGGCCAGATCGGGGTTTATCACGGGCTCGCCGTCCCAGGCCGCCAGCACACCGAGACTGTCCGACAGGTTCTCGACCGCGACCCTGGCGCGCAGCTTGTAGAAACCGAGCTTGGCGGCGAGGCCCTGCGCCAGCGCTCGCGGACAGTCGATCAGGAAGCCGCCGCCATGGCCGGCAGGCGCCTCGGTGATGAGGAAATCAGCGGTGATCTTGCCCTGCGGCGTCAGCAATGCCCCGAACCGGCCGAGCCCGGGCCGCAGCAGTGTCGCGTCCGTGGTAACGAGGCCGTTGAGAAAGTTGCGAGCGTCCTCGCCGCTGACCTTGACCACGCCCCGGTCGGGAAGAAACGCTGCTTTCATGCGAAATTCTCTTGTGACATGTTGCTGCGGAACGTATGCCGCCATGGCATAAACGACAAGGCCCGGCGCGGCTGGGAATAGACCTCATCCTGAGGAGCAGGCGAAGCCTGCGCCTCGAAGGATGGCAACCGGCACTGAGTACGTTGCATGCTTCGAGACGGCCCTGCGGGCCTCCTCGGCATGAGGGACGGAAGACGAGGATCAATGAGCCAGACGTTTGACGTGATTCTAAAATCCGGCACCGTGGTCAATCAGGACGGTGAGGGCGTGCGCGATATCGGCCTCGTCGGCGGCCGCATCGCCGAGATCGGTTCGCTCGGCCAGGCCTCGGCCGCCGAGGTGATCGACTGCAAGGGCCTGCACATCCTGCCGGGGGTGATCGACACCCAGGTGCACTTTCGCGAGCCGGGCCTCACCCACAAGGAAGACCTCGAAACCGGTTCGCGCAGCGCGGTGATGGGCGGCGTCACCGCAGTGTTCGAAATGCCGAACACCGATCCGCTTACCATCACGGAATCGAGCTTCACCGCGAAGGTGAAGGCCGGCCGCCACCGCATGCATTGCGATTTCGCCTTCTTCATCGGCGGCACCCGCGACAATGTGCAGGATTTGCCGGAGCTGGAACGCGCGCCGGGCTGCGCCGGCGTCAAAGTGTTTATCGGCTCCTCCACCGGCGCGCTGCTGGTGGAGGACGACGAAAGCCTGCGCCGCATCTTCAACGTGATCAAGCGTCGCGCCGCGTTTCATGCCGAGGACGAATACCGCCTCAACGACCGCAAGGGCCTGCGCATCGAGGGCGATCCGCGCTCGCATCCGGTGTGGCGCGACGTGACCGCGGCACTGCTGGCGACCCAGCGGCTGGTCAAGCTGGCGCACGAGACCGGAAAACGCATTCACGTGCTGCACATCTCCACCAGGGAAGAGATCGAGTTTTTGCGCGACCACAAGGACGTCGCCTCCTGCGAAGCGACGCCGCATCATCTGACGCTGGCGGCGCCCGAATGTTACGAGCGGCTCGGCACCCGCGCCCAGATGAATCCGCCGGTGCGTTCGGCCGATCATCGCGCCGGCATCTGGCGCGGCATCGAGCAGGGCATCATCGACGTGCTCGGCTCCGATCACGCCCCGCATACGCTGGAGGAAAAGGCAAAAACCTATCCGGCTTCGCCGTCGGGCATGACCGGGGTGCAGACGCTGGTGCCGTTGATGCTCGATCACGTCAACGCCGGACGGTTGTCGCTTGCCAGATTCGTCGATCTCACCAGCGCCGGCCCGGCGCGGCTGTTCAACATCGCCTGCAAGGGCCGCATCGCCGCCGGCTACGATGCGGACTTCACGATCGTCGATCTCAAGCGCAGCGAGACCATCACCGACGAGTGGACCGCCTCGCGAGCCGGCTGGACGCCGTATCACGGCGTCGAGGTCACGGGCTGGCCGGTCGGCACGTTTGTCAGAGGCCGCCGCGTGATGTGGCAGGGCGAGTTGGTCGGGCCGTCGAGCGGCGAGCCGGTGCGGTTTCTGGAGACGCTGCGGGGTTAAGGCGGACGGTACAATATTGCCGTGAAGCCGGCGACGGCCTACTGTACATGGGGTTGTTTTCGCGATTTTTGTCCGGGCCCTTCAAGCACCGCCGAAGCGACGCCTCCTACTGCTTCGCCATCCGAATCGAAAACTCGCCGTTGCGCACGCGCCCCGGCAGGCCTTCGACGAATTTCGCCACCGCGTCCTCGCCATAGGTGCCGACCAGTTCGGCGAACGCCGCGAACAGGCTGGCCTGCGCCAGGCAGTCGCCGTCGACGCCGTCATGCCGCGCTTCCGCCCAGGCCTCGTTGAGATAGCCAAGCGCCGCCTGTTTCTGTTCGTGATCGGGCAGCGGGTCGCGGGCTGACGTGAAGGACACTGGATGGCTCATGACACTCAACAAGATGCGCGCGATCCAGGGCGGAACGCGTCTGATGCGCGAGGTGTAGCATGAGCCCGCGGGCCGCCTAGGCCAGTTCTTTAAGAAAGGTTAACGGCGGTTTCCGTTTCGTGTTGCAACTGGAACCTGAGCGAAATTGGCGCGAATTTCCACTGTGCCGGAAGCGAGCGCGGTGCTTCCGCCAGCGTGCTAGTTGGCGTAGCGCGCGGTGAGATCCCGCGCGATCTTCGAGCCTTCCTCGATATAGCGGCGGATCGCGATCGAGGCGGCCGGCGTGCAGGTCCGGTAGGTCTGCTGGAAGCCGTTATAGCCGCGGTTGAAGCCTGCGATCATGCGGGCGCGGCGCTCGCCGGAGGGGGTTTCGGCATCGACCAGCGCCTGCATTTCGTTGCGCCATTTGAGGCCTTCATTGGTGCCGCAAATGCCCCTGAGATAGTGCAGGGTGCCGAGGATCTCGGCCAGCCGCTGCAGATCGCCGTCGAACGGCGCGGCCGCGTCCTGGGCCCGCGCAGGGCCGGCAATGCACGCCGAGAGCAGGATGAGAGCGGCCAGAAAATGCTTTGAAAAATGCTTGGACATGAAGGGTTCCGGGACCGCCGTGATATGCCTTTTCAATGCGCTGGAAGCAAGGCAATCGGGGTCGGGAGGCTCAGGTCCGGAGCACGCGCCGGGCCGCCTCGATGATGTCAGGCAGCCCGTCGGTGACCTTGAGATCGCCCAGCGTCTCCGGCGCCAGCCACCTGAAATCGTCGTGCTCGTCGTTCAGCACCGGCTCACCGGAGCTCCAGCGCGCGGCGAACGACATGATCAGATAATGGCCGCCGCCACCCGCGCCCGGCACCACTTCGCGCCACCCGGCGAGGCCCGCGATTTCGATTTGCAGCGCGGTTTCCTCGTCGACCTCGCGACGCAGGGCGGTATGCAGCGTCTCGCCGAACTCAACCCGGCCGCCGGGCAGCGAATAGAGGCCTTTGGCCGGCGATTTGGCCCGCCGCACCAAGAGGATCCTGCCGTCGCGAAAGATCGCCGCCGAGACGGCCAGTTGGGGATGCGGCGGCGGGGGTGGGGACGCCACTGGCATCAGTGGGTCATGATGTAGTCGACGTCGGCCTCGCGGTCGCCATTGATGATGCCGCCGGCCTGCATCACCAGCGGCTTGACCCAGCCGGTAGCCTGTTCGGCCAGGATGGCGCGCGACTTGTCCTGCTGGACCTTTTGCATCGCATCGCTCACCGCGGACAGGATCGACGTCATGGCGCTGGTGACATTGTCGAATGCGGTGCGGATCTTCGGATCGGCGGTATCATAGGCCGAGATCGCGAGGTCGCGGGCCTTGAAGTTGGATGCGGTGAAATGCTCGGCATAGGACAGCGGATGCCAGCCGAGGAAATCCTCGGCGCATTCCGGCATATCCGGGACCATCTCGAGCAGCATGATGGCTTCGTTGAAGTGATTCAGATAATCGGTGGCGAGCCCGGTGCGGGGGTTGATGTTGGCGGCCCGCAACAGCGCCGCGCGCGCGGCGGCATCGCCGCCACTGGCCTTGCCTGGCGCCGAACGGTCTGACGATGCGGATGTGGCAGCCGTCGTGGTCATCCGGCGCAGTCTTGACGTTTGAAGTTAAAAGGACCTGAACGGATACCTATTTAGGCCACAGAATGTGCGGACGCTTCGTCATAACCTCGCCACCGGCTGCCCTGCGGCAGATTTTCGGCTACCTTGAGCAGCCCAATTTCCCGCCAAGGCATAATATTGCGCCGACACAACCTGTACCTGTCGTGATCGTGGAGCACGGTATCCGGCATTTCCGGCTGATGCGCTGGGGCCTGTTGCCGGCCTGGGTCAAGGATCCCGGAAAATTCGCCCTGCTGATCAATGCGCGCGCTGAGACCGTGGCGGAAAAACCTGCCTTCAAGAACGCGATCCGGCGGCGGCGCTGCCTGATCCCGGCCGACGGCTATTATGAATGGCAGGGTTCGGCAAAACCCAAACGGCCCTGGTTCATCCACCGCCGCGACGGGCAACCGATCGGCCTGGCGGGGCTGGCGGAAACCTGGATTGGTCCGAACGGTGAGGAGCTCGATACCGTGGCAATCGTCACGGCGGCGGCCAGCGCCGATCTCAGCGTGTTGCACCACCGGGTTCCCGTCACCATCCATGCGCGCGATTTCGAGCGCTGGCTTGACTGCAGCGATGACAGCGCCGAGGGCATCATGTCGCTGCTGGTCGCGCCGGAAGAAGGCGAGTTCGCCTGGCACGAGATTTCGACACGGGTCAACCGCGTCGCCAATGACGACGCGCAACTGATCCTGCCGATCACGGCGGAGCAGCGGGCGGCAGAGGAGCCGAAGCCGGCCAACAAGGCTTCGCGCAAGGTTGCCGAGGTAGCGCCGGACGATGAAGGGCAGGGGAGTTTGTTTTGAAGCGGCACTCTCTCAACGTCGTCCCTTGCGTTCGCAGGGACGACTTTGAGTGTTGTTTGCCGGACTCACCCGTTAACGCCGAGCAACGCCTTCACCTTCATCACCGCGCTATCCGGCGTCGTCAGCACCGGCCGGCCCGTCGCCGCTGCGACCAGCTCGGCCGCCGGCGCCATGCTGTACTGCGCCAGCGCGATCAGGTCGCAGTCGCGCAGATCGCGTGAGGCTTCCACCACCAGCCGATCATGCCCGGCGCGGTCGCCGCGATCCAGCGCCGCCAGCGCGCCTTCCGCCAGCTTCGGCACGATCTCGACGGATGCTGGAAATTCCGGCGGCATCGACACCAGCGTCGGCGCGAAGGTCGAGAGCAGGCCGATCCGGCGGCCTTTGCTGACGGCTTGTTCGATCATCGCCTGGTTCGGCTTGAGCACCGGCATCGGCGCATGCGCACGCGCGACCGCCTCGATGCAGGGGCCGAAGGCCGAGCAGGTGAACAGGATGGCGTCGGCGCCGGTCGAGGCCGCGTAGCGTCCGAGCGACAGGAAGCGTTCGGTCATCGCCTCGGTGAGGCGGCCGTCACGCGCCAGATCTGCCGACAGGCTGTCGTCGAGCAGATTCATCAGACGGGCATCCGGCCACAGCCGGGCGAACGAAGTTTCGATCGGCACGATCGAATGCTTCAGGGCGTGGATCAGGGCGATGCGCATGTTGTGACTTTCGGTTACGGCGTCAGTTCGCGGCCGTCGAGCCACTTTGCAAGGATGATGCGCTGCTGCTCGCCATAGCCGATCGACTGGTAGAACGCCTGAACCCTGCTGTTGTCGGGTCGCACCATCAGTTGCAGTTTTTCGATGCCGGCCTGGCGCAGCCAGTCCTCAGCCGCATGCATCATCGTGCGGCCATGGCCCTTGCCGCGATGCCCGGTATCGGTGGCGACGTAATAGACCCAGCCGCGATGGCCGTCATGTCCGACCATCGCGGTGGCAACGACCGCGCCGCCGTCACGCCCGACCAGCACCGCCGCGTTCGCTCCCTTGCGCGCCAGCGCGATGTCGGCGGCGGGATCGTTCCACGGCCGCGTCAGGCCGCAGCCCTGCCATAGTGCGACGACCGCGGCGATATCGGCGTCCTCGATCGGCGCGATGGCGAGTGCGGCCACCGGCTTGGCCGGCGGCGCGTTCACAGCACCTTCCCGGGATTCATGATGCCGAGCGGATCGAGCATCGCCTTGATGCCACGCATCAGCTCGATCGCGACCTTGTCCTTGACCTCGGGCAGTTCGTCGCGCTTCAGCACGCCGATGCCGTGCTCGGCGGAGATCGATCCACCCATCCGCAACACGATCTCGAACACGACGGCGTTGACCTCGTGCCAGCGGCCCATGAAATCCGCGGCATCGCCGCCGACGGGCTGGCTGACATTGTAATGGATATTGCCGTCGCCGAGATGGCCGAACGGCACCGGCCGCGATCCCGGGATCAGTTTCACCACGGCGGCGTCGGCCGCTTCGATGAAATCGGGCACAGCTGCGACCGGCACCGAAATGTCGTGCTTGATCGAGCCGCCTTCCGGCTTCTGCGCCGCCGACATCTCGTCGCGCAGCTTCCAGAACGCCGCCCGCTGGCCGAGATTTGCCGCGATCACCGCGTCGTCGACGATGCCTTCGTCGAATCCCCGGGCCAGGATCGCTTCCAGCGTGGCCTGGGCGTCGTCGCGCGGCGACGACAGCTCCATCAGCACGTACCAGGGATACCGGTTCGCGAGCGGATGGCGGATGTCGATGCCGTGACGCACGCTGAAATCGACCGCGATGTCGGCCAGCAGTTCAAAACTGGTCAGGGAGCCCGCGGCCTCGTTCTGCGAAATCGACAGCAGTTTCAGCGCCGCGTCGGGCGATTGCAGGCCGACAAAGGCGGTTTCCACCGCGCGCGGCTTCGGAAACAGTTTTAAGGTCGCCGCGGTGATGAAGCCGAGCGTGCCTTCGGCGCCGATGAACAGGTTGCGCAGATCGTAGCCGGTGTTGTCCTTCTTCAGCTTCGACAGCCCGTTGAGAATGCGGCCGTCGGCCAGCACCACTTCGAGCCCGAGCGCCATCTCGCGCGCCACGCCATAGGCCAGCGCCGCGGTGCCGCCGGCATTGGTGGAGAGGTTGCCGCCGATGGTGCAACTTCCCTCAGCGCCGAGCGACAGCGGAAACAGCCGGCCGGCCTCGGAGGCGCGCTGCTGCGCGATCTGCAGCACGACGCCGGCCTCGCAGGTCATGGTGTTGGATGCGACGTCGACATCGCGGATCTTGTCCATCCGCCGCATCGAGACGACGACTTCGCCATTGTGCGGAGTCTGGCCGCCGACGAGACCCGTATTGCCGCCCTGCGGCACCAGCGCGATCCTGAATTCGCTGGCGAGCCTGCAGATCGCGGCGACTTCCGCCGTCGATCCCGGCCGCAACACCAGCGGCGAGCGTCCGCGAAACAGGTCGCGCTCCTCGGTGACGTAGGGCGCGATATCGGCGGCGTCGGTCACCGCGTATTTGTCGCCGACGATGGCGCGGAAGCGCGCGATCAGGTCGGAGGAGAGCGGCGGCGGGGTTGCAGGCTGGACGATGTTCATTCCGGTCACTTGTTCTTGTCGCTTGTTCTTCTTGCGTAGCTAGTCTCGCCCCACCGCGGCGCGGCGCAGCCGGTCGTTGATGGCTTCGCCGAGCCCGTGATTGGGGATCGGCATGACCGCGATGGCGCGCGCGCCGGTGAGGTCGAGCGTGCGAAGATAACCGAAAAGATTGGCGGCGGCTTCATCGACATTGCTCCGAGCCGACAGATTCATCATCGCGGCGGCGCCATTGACGCCCGGCAGGACCGCGGGACCGAACGCCAGCAGCGCCTCGCCGGGCTCGACCGTTTCGGCATGGAGCCGGACGCGCGTGCGCGGCGCGTAATGCGAGGCCAGCATGCCCGGCGCCAGCGGCTGCCCGCTGCCCGCGTCGGGATCCCCAGGCGGCGCCACCAGCGCGCGGCCGAGCACCCGTTCGATGGCTTCGCGCGGCAGGCCGCCGGGCCGCAGCAGCATCGGCTGATCGAAACAGCCGACAATGGTGGATTCGACGCCGACCGCGACCGGCCCGCCGTCGACGATCAGGTCGATTCGCCCCGCGAGATCGCCCTGCACATGGGCCGCCGTGGTCGGCGAGACATGGCCCGACAGATTGGCCGATGGCGCCACCACCGGCCCGCCGAAGGCCCGCAGGATCGCCAGCGCGGCCGGGTGGGCGGGCACCCGGATCGCGATGGTGTCGAGCCCGGCGGTGGCGAGTTCGGCGACCGCGCAATCCGCCGATTTGGGAACCACCAGCGTCAGCGGCCCCGGCCAGAACGCCCGGGCCAGCGCGGTGGCCTGGTCGTCAAACCGGCCGATCCGCACGGCGGCGGCGAGATCCCCGACATGGGCGATCAGCGGATTGAAGGCGGGCCGGCCCTTGGCCTGGTAAAGCCGGGCAATGGCGGCTGCGTTGGTGGCGTCCGCCCCGAGGCCATAAACCGTCTCGGTCGGGAACGCGACCAGCCCGCCCTCGGCCAGGCAGCGGCCGGCTTCCGCCACGGCGGCCTCGCCGGCGGGCCAAATCCGCGTTTTCAGGTCTGAATTCACAGGGATAGCGCCCCTCAATTCGGCTTCTTGCGGTATGCGAAACCCAAGGCTATAAGCCGCGTTCTTGTCGGAGTGTGGCTCAGCCCGGTAGAGCACTGCGTTCGGGACGCAGGGGTCGCAGGTTCAAATCCTGCCACTCCGACCAAGACAACTTTGGGCTGCCGCGACCCTTCCCGCGGCCCCTTATTGACCAAAAATTCCGTTCTTGCACGCAAATTGCTGGTGGCGCCGCGGGAACCCCTGTGACGCGGTCGATGGGCCTATCAGGGCTTTGGCCCGGCATGCGAGATCGCGGACCGGCATCGTTGCAGCGTCTGCTCCGGCGTTCCCGACGCATCGATAGCGATCCAGTCGACCGCGCC
This sequence comes from Bradyrhizobium sp., assembly GCF_030693485.1. Lineage (GTDB taxonomy): Bacteria > Pseudomonadota > Alphaproteobacteria > Rhizobiales > Xanthobacteraceae > Bradyrhizobium. The sequence continues at coordinate 14,488 of NZ_JAUYAN010000337.1, forward strand.
GACATCGAATTTTTCCTGAAATGCGGCGATCTCGGGTGTGGCGTCGGACGCGTCGTTTCTGCGGGCGCCGACGCGGCGCTGGCGCGTCGCAAGGTCGGCCTCAAGATAGAGACCGACGAACCTGACACTCAACTTGCCGGCGTCGTCGCGGATCGCGGTTCGTTCGCCAGGGTCGGCGAATACGGCGTCGGCCACAACCGAGTGACCTTGTGAAAGAATGCGAACGGCATGTTGTCCGAGCATTTCGTAAGTCTGCCGGGTGGTCTCCGGTTGATATGCGCTCTCGGGGAGCCGATCGGTTTCGTTGACGTGCAGCAGCCGCTTTCGCAGCACGTCGCTGCGCAGCACGACCGCTCCCGGATCGGGGTTCAAGCCGGGCGCCAGCGCGCGCGCCAGAACGGACTTTCCGGTTCCGGACAGGCCGCCGATCGCGACCAGCAGCGGCGCGGCGGGCTGGATCAATCGCTGCGCAAGCTCGAAATAGACGCGGGCCGTTTGCCTGATATCGGCTTCGTCGCGACAGGCCGGACCAAGCCGGGCCAGCATTACGTTGGCACGGATGGCGGCGCGCAACGACATGAACAGAGGGAGCGCGCCGAGCGCATCGAGATTTTCGAGGGGCGACCTGCCCAGATATCGATTTATGAGGCCGTTTGCCTCGGCCTGCCGGCCGTATCGGATGAAATCCATCAGTGGAAATGCAAGATCATAGAGCACATCGGTGGATGCGATCGTCGGGTCGAACTCGATAGCGTCGAACAGCACAGGCTTGTCTTCGATCAACACAATATTCGCCAGATGCAGATCGCCGTGGCAATGTCGCGCAAATCCCGCCTTGCCGCGCTGCTGCAGTAGCCCGCGAATCCGGCCTAGCGCGGAAAGCGATGCGCCTTCGAGTGCGTTGATGTCACGCCCGGGAAAGCAGGCCGCGGCCCGGAATGAATCGGTATTGCCGATTACAATGTCTGCAATCGACTGGATCCATGGCTCGGCGGACACGCGCGGGGCGGCGAGGTGGGACGCGGCGATTGCGTCGGCGATGGCGTTGGTGAGATCGGAAGCGAGCGGACCGGCTTCTGCCAGATGATCGATGGTCCGGTTTTCATCGAAGCGGGTCATTTCGATCGCAAATTCGACCGGCGTCCCTTCGCCATCGATGCGCAGCAAACCCTGGCTGTCCTCGGTAATCGGGACGACGCGGCGGTAGATCTGCGGTGCGAACCGGCGGTTTACCGTTATCTCCTGCTCGCAGGCGGCCTTCCGCTTCGCCAGTGTCGAATAATCGAGATAGGGAAAGCGGACGGCGCGCTTGATCTTCAGCGCGCGTTCGCCTTCGAGAAACACCGATGCCGCATGGGTATCGATCCGCCGGACCTGCGGATGGGTGGCGGGGTCGGTCAGAAAGGCAAAGACGCGCTCCTGGACGCGGGAGTCGGCCGTCATGATGCTCGCTCTGGCGCTGAACTTGTCATGTCGAGCATTCAGGGTTGGAGGACCGCCGCGCCCAGGATCTGTCCTGCCCGCAGTTTCTCGAGCACCTCATTGGCTTTGACCAACGGGAACGCCGTTGTCTGGGTCCGGATCCCCGCCTGCGCGGCGATCTTGAAGAAATCCAGCCCGTCCTGCCGTGTCAAGTTGGCGACCGACACCAACTGTCGTTCTCCCCACAGGAGATGATAGGGAAAGCCCGGAATGTCGCTCATGTGAATGCCGGCGCATATCACCCGGCCGCCCTTGCGCACCGCGCGCAGCGCAGCCGGCACCAATTCTCCGGCGGGAGCATAGATGATCGCGGCATCGAGCGGAGCGTCGGGCAACTGATCCGATGCACCGGCCCACACCGCGCCCAGACCACGGGCGAAGTCCTGCGCCACATAATCACCGGGACGCGTGAAGGCGTAGACGGAGCGGCCCTGCCAACGCGCGACCTGCGCGACGATATGCCCGGCGGCGCCGAAACCATAGATGCCGAGCCGCTCGGCATTGTCCGCCATCACCAGGGAGCGCCAGCCGATCAAGCCGGCACACAGCAGCGGGGCGATCGAAACATCGTCGCCCTGTTCGCCGAGCGGGAAGGCGTAACGGGCGTCGGCGATGGCATGCGTGGCGAAACCCCCGTCCCGCGTATAACCGGTGAACAAGGGACGATCGCAAAGATTTTCCATGCTCTCCCTGCAGAAACGGCAGACGCCACAGGTGTAGCCGAGCCAGGGGATACCCACCCGGTCACCGGTCCGATGGTCGTTCACGTTGGCGCCGACGAGGTCGACACGACCGACGATTTCATGGCCTGGAATAATCGGATACCTGATGCCAGGCAGTTCCGCATCGACGACGTGGAGGTCGGTTCGGCAGACTCCGCACGCGCTGACCTTGACGCGAATTTCGTCGGCGCATGGAAGCGGGTCATCGCGCTCCTGAAGCCGGAGAAGCGATCCCGGAGAGGTGAGGGCCATAGCCTGCAAGTTGCGTCTCCCGGCTCCCCGCACCCGGCAGTCAGTGCGACATCAGTGTCGGCACCGTCATGGATTGAATCATGCCACGTGTGACGCCGCCCAGAATGCGTTCCTGCAGCCGCGAGTGGCCATAGCCGCCCATCACGATCAGATCGAGACCGTCGTCCGCCGCGATCGACAGGATACTCGGCTGTATATCAGCACGGTCGGCCTCCATCTGCTGGATCCGCACGGTTGCGCCATAGCGCGCCAGGTGGGCCGATACGGCCTTCGCGGAAGCCTCAGCCGGCGCCCGTATTTCGTTGATACTGATAATGGTGATGGTCTGCGCCCGAGCGAGGAACGGTTCCGCATCGCGAAGCGCCCGCGCAGCGAGGCGGCTACCGTCCCATGCAATCCCGATTCGATTCGCCTCCAGGGGGCCTTTGTGCACATAGGGGACAAAGAGGACCGGTCCTCCCGATTCAAACAGCATTTCCTGAGGCATGACGTTATCGAAGGTCTGGTGCTCAGGCTCGGGTTGCTGCACGATCGTCAAGTCGTGCAGCCGCGCCGAAGCGATCACGCTTGCTGCGGCGTCCGCCGGTACGCTTGCCATCGCCTGGAAATCGTAAGCGATACCGGCGTTGCGGGCTTCGATTTCGAATATGGAAAGCGCGGCATTGGCTCGGGCCAGCGCGCGTTCCCGCTCGATCTCAAAGACTGCGGCTGCGGCTGCGCCGCCAGCGTCGATCGGGAGCGCGACGTTCGTCGTCTCATATCCGACCGAAATCGCCCGGAGACGGGCGGCGTGTGAGACCGCCAGCGAGATTGCGGCGTCGACCACAGGGCGTATCGGCCGCTCTGAGGGAATGTGAACCAGAAGATTCTTCAACATGATCTCTCCGTTCCCCAGAAATGGCGGTCGCCGTTACGCCGCCGGGCAAGAGCCAAAGGCGGCGGGATTTGATTCAGACCATGGGCCGTCAGGCCGAGGTCGCCCGGTGCGTGTCCGGATAAACCGCTTCCCGATGGATTTCAGCGCCGGACTCATTGATCACAACGACAAAGAGATTGTCGTCCCTGACGAGGCGTTCGTGGCTGAACCGGCGCGCCAGTTCCTTGCAGTGCATGATCGCCTGTGAGTCCGTTCGAAATTCAAGTCCCGCCCGATCCCTGACCGGTACTCCGTCTTTCATGTCAAAATAGTAGGTTTGCATCGGCCACTTTCGGAATGGGAATAGAGCGGACGAATGCCCCGGGCCTGCCCGGTCCGGGAGCATTCGCAGATCGAGCGTCCAGGAAAGCAGGCTCCGAATCCATCAGCCGCGAACATCCCCTACGCAGACTGAGATTAGCGCAAGCGGTGGTACGAAAATTTGTCATAGATCAAGCGGTGATATCGGCGTGCGCGCTCCTGGAATGCGTAAATCCATCCTGCCGCAATGCCGGGCGCGGCAAAGTTGCGTCGGCGTCCGGCCCGTCTACGGCTCGCGTCGCGCCTTCCATACAATGACGATGGCAGCGGCGCCGATGACCAGCGTGATCATCAGCAAGGTTTGAATGATGCCAAAATTCAAGGCGTCGCGCGCGACGAACAGCGAGGTAATCGCCGCGGCAGCGACTGAAAGGAGACGAAGAAGCCAGGCCATGTGCAGGTCTTTCGATATGGCAACGGCGATGCCGGTGCTTGCTCTTGGCTCAGACGTAGCCGAGCCACCTCCAGTAGGTGGCGCCGAGCAGCATCACCAGTGCCAGCGCGATCACGGTCAGCACCAGACCGGTGCGCACGAAGTCCCGGGCATCGAAGGTCTCGGTGCCGTAGGCCACCATGTTCTGGGGGGCATTGACCACCAGGATGAAGCCGAAGGAGACCACGAATTGCAGCAGCATCGTCATGCCCACGATGTTGATGCCGGGCGTTGCCACGCTTTGCAGCACCGCGATCACGATCGGGATCATGGCGGAAGCCAGCGCCGTGGCGCTGGCAAAGCCGAGATGGATCAGGGTGAGAAACAGGCTGAGCGTGCCGAGAATGAACAGCGCGGTCGCATATTTGAGGCCGAACTGCGCGACCGCGAGGTCGGCGAGCCATGCCGCGCCCCTGGTCTGCAACAGCGCCGTTCCGACGCTGATGCCGATGCCGAACAGCACGATCGTCCCCCACGGGATGCGCGGCTGGGCGTCCTTCCACGTCATGATTCCGATCCCCGGCAGGAACATCAGCGCGACTGCCGCCAGCGTGGTCGAGGAGGTATCTAACCTGTGCAGCACACCCTCGGTGGACCAGAGCAGCAGCAGCGTCAGCGAGATCGCCAGCAGCTTCTTCTCCGCGGTCTTCATCGGCCCGAGTTCGGCCAGCGATTGGCGGATCTGTTCGCGGCCGCCGGGAATTTCCTTCACTTCCGCCGGCATCATCCACGTCATCACGAAGTAGAGCGCGACCGACATCAGGATGGCGAAGGGCGCCGCGGCGATGAACCATTCCAGCCAGGTGATGGATTTCTGCAGCGTCTTTTCGATGAAGCCGACCGCAACCATGTTCTGCGCGGCGGCGGTCTTGATGCCGACGTTCCAGATGCTGGCGGTCTGCACCGTGGTGATCATCAGCATGCCGGCAAAGGCGCCCTTCCTGTTGACGCCGAATGCCGAGATGATGCCGAGCATGATCGGAACCAGGCAGGCGACGCGCGCGGTGGTGGAGGGCACCAGGAACGCCATCACGAAGCCGACCAGGATCGCGCCGACCACGACGTGATGGACCTCGCCGCCGACCCGCGAGAGGATCGTCAGCGCGATGCGCTTGTCGAGGCCGGTCGCGGTCATCGCGGCAGCGATGAACAGCGCCGACGCCACCAGCGCCAGCGCGGTATTGGCGAAACCGCTGAAGGCGAGGCCGAGCCCCGCGCTGGTGCCGAGCAGCACCTTGGGATTGGCCGGATTGGGCGCCAGCCCGAGCAGAAACGCCATCAGCGCGGCGATCACCAAGGCGGAGACGGCGTAGTCGAGAGCTTCGGTCATCCAGACAATGACGGCGAAGGCCAGCACCGCGAGCATGCGCTGGCCGGCGATGGAAAGCCCCTCCGGGGTCGGAAGCCATATGACGGTGACGAGAGCTGCAACGGCGAGCAAAACGCCCCAGTTGGACCGCAACCAGGAGGGTTTCAGCGGAGACGGCACCTTGGCCGGCGCGGGACCGGATACTGCGTCGATCGTCGCCATCAGAATTCCCCCTCGCTGCACCAGCTGAATTGCAGTCGATCAGCTTTTGGAGGATCGCCCTTTGAGCGAGGTCAAGGCGGGCGCCGCGCCCCTGCGTGGTCCTGAAGAGTCACGCCGGAAAATCGTTGACTTGCATCAATCGAACGGCAGGGTTCTCGAAATAACCTTGGCCTGAAACAGGAGGCCAAAATGCGCGCGCATCAAATCATGACCCGCAAGGTGATCACGGTGAAAGCCGACACTTCCATTCGGGAAGCCGCGGACCTGATGCTGCAGCATCATATCAGCGGCCTTCCGGTGGTCGACCAGGCAGGCAAGCTGCTCGGCATTGTCTCTGAAGGCGACTTCATGCGCCGCAGCGAGATCGGGACACAGGGGCCGCGCATCCGATGGCTGGACTTCCTCATGGGGGCCGGAAAATCCGCCGAGGACTTCGTGCATGCCTACGGTCGCAAGGTCGGCGAGATCATGACCAAGGACGATCTGTTCACCGTGACCGAGGACATGCCGCTCGAGCAACTGGTGCGGCTGATGGAGCGTGAGCACGTCAAGCGTTTGCCTGTGCTGCGCGGCGATGCGCTGGTCGGAATTGTGACCCGTTCCGATCTGCTGGGTGCCGTGGCCAGCCTCGCGCGCGACGTACCGGATCCAACCGCCGATGACGACCACATTCGCAACCGCGTATTCTCGTCGATCGAACAGAATGAATGGCGCCCGCTGCAGCTTGGGGTCACCGTGCGGGACGGTATCGTGCATCTCAGCGGCATGATCACCGATGAGCGCTTTCGGCGCGCCGCGATCGTGGCGGCCGAGAACGTCCCCGGCGTCAAGCTGGTTCACGATCATCTCTATCTGTTTGACGCGACGTCGGGGCTTTCGTTTCCCTCGCCGGAAGACGAGGGATGGACAAAAGCCAGGTAAGTACAGGCGAGGCGGTCGCTCTCGCCCGTTCCCATTGGCAGCAACGCTCCTTCGATGGCCACGCTATCGACGCTCCCTGCTCGGGCTTCGGTAGCCTGGATCAAGCGCCCCGGCTGTGATTTCCGCATTCCGGGATGCTGGACCTGTGCGACGCCAGCCTTTAAGTAGACGTCATGAACGCATCATCGGACGCGCCGCAGGCGCGCTTCTATCAATCCCACGGACTTCGGCTGCATTATACCGACTGGGGCAACGCATCGGCGCCGCCGTTGCTGCTGGTCCATGGCGGACTCGATCATTCCCGCAGCTGGGACCATGTGGCGCGGGCGCTGCGGACGAATTTCCACGTCATCGCGCCCGATCTGCGCGGCCACGGCGATTCCGAGTGGGCAAAAGGCAGCAGCTACAGCCTCGCCGATCATGTCTACGATCTGGCCTGCCTGGTGAAGTCGGAAAGCCTGGAAAACCTCGCGGTGGTCGGCCACTCCATGGGCGGCATGGTCAGCCTGACCTTTGCCGGAGCGTTTCCGGAAAAAGTGTCGCGGCTCGTCGTGCTCGACGGCGTGACCAATTTTCCGGCGCGGCGGGTGAAGCCGATCGATATCAGGATCGCGGATTGGGTCGGCGATCTCGACAAGACCGCGCAGCGGAAAACCCAGCGCTATTCTTCTGTGGCCGACGGCGCCGATCGTATGTCGGGGCGCAATGCGCGGCTGACCCGCGAGCAGGCGATGCATCTCGCTACCCATGCCCTGAAAGCGGACGCCGACGGCGGCTACTGCTGGAAGTTCGACCCCTATTTGCGCGCCCGCGCGCCATACCGGCTGTCGCTGGAAGACAACATCGCGCTGTGGTCGCGCATCGCCTGTCCGACGCTGCTGGTGGCCGGCAGCGAGAGTTTTCTGCCCGATCCCGAAACCGCAGGCGTGCTTGGGCATTTCAGGCAGGCTGAACTGGTCAAGATCGAGGGCGCCGGGCACTGGGTGCAGCATGACAAGCCGGCCGAGATCATCAGTGCGCTCAAGACATTTCTTGCGGCCCCCGTGAAAGGTCAGCTGGCAATCCATGGTCCAACACCCGTTCCGTGATCCAAACGCCAGATCGCTCGAGCGCAGCCGGCCGCGCCGGATCGACCATCGCTCCTGATTGTGGCGCAGCACGTCGTTGGGCGCGGATCGCCTCGCAGGTCTCGACATCGAATTCGTCTTTAAAGTGAAAATCCGGGCCGTCGATATCGATGCCAATCAAAGCAGGCCTCGATCAGCTACAAGGAGCCGGTCCAGTTGTCGGTCCGGTAGCACGCGGATTGTTCCCGAAAAGGAACCGACCCGGTAACCTTGCCGGGTAATAACTCTGGACTTACGCGCCGCGCTTCCTAAATGAGGTGGAGGTTGCGTTCCTAGTGTTTCAGGAGGCTCGCATGGGCCTGAACAATGTTTTCGCCGCCATCCTCGGCGCCACGCTGGTGACCTGGAGCGGCATGTCGGTCGCGGAAGAATACCGTCCGGGCGAGTTGCTTACTCTCGATCTCACCAAGGCGGTGCTTTCGCCAAAACCGCTCGGGCCGGCCACGCAGTTCGCGCCGGTCCGGATCGAGGCGCGCGCCGAACGCGCAAGCCCTTCGCCGCCCGCACGTGTCACGCCCTCCAGGACCCAGCGCGCGGAGAAGCCGCGCGGGGCGGCTCGCACGCAGCTGGCGCGACCGCGCAGCAATCCTCTCGACGCGCAGGCGGCGGATACCCGAATTCAGGCCTGGCCGTGCAAGTCCGGCGGCATCTGCAGCTGGAAGTGACGAAACGGGAAGTAATCG
>NZ_JAUYAN010000338.1 GCF_030693485.1 Bradyrhizobium sp.
GACGCATATGACCATCGTCGGACCCAAGAAAGACCCGCGTGCCGAGACCCTGCACGCCTTGGCGCGCGCGCTTCCGGCGAGATACAAGCGCCTCGAATGGCTGGACTCCCGCGAAGGCAAGCTTCCCAATCCCGACGTCGAGTATCCCGACCTCGACCAGCCCGCCGCGTTTGCCTGCAGCGCGGCGGGCAAGTGCATGGCCACCAATGCCTGCAAGGGCCAGAGCGCCTGCAAGAGCGCGTCGAACGCCTGCAAGGGCTTGAACGCCTGCAAGGGCAATGGCTTTTCGATGGCCTCGCAGAAGGAATGCGCAGCGAAGGGTGGCGTGTTCGTCAAGTCCTGATCGGATCCGGCGCAATGGGCCCGGCGGTGCCGGGCCCTCGTCTTTCGGACCGGAAAATAAAGCGGGTCGGCCGCGTAACGACAGATTATTGCGCGCGTATCTATCACCGGGTGCAGTCTGTCGGTCGGGGCCAAACCGGCTAGCGGGCGGCGCACCTTTACAATATTCCTGGAGGAGACGCCTATGAAGATGACTTCGAAATCCGGTGCTACGCTCGCGGCCGCCGCAGCCACCTTGTTCCTGGCGGGAGCGACCATGTCGACCGTTGCCTATGCGGCTGGCGAAGGCCACTGCGTGGGCGCCAACGCCTGCAAGGGCCAGAGTGCCTGTAAGGGCGCGGCGAACGCCTGCAAGGGCCAGAACGCCTGCAAGGGCAAAGGCTTCTCGTCGATGACCAAGGAAAAGTGCGCCGCGGCGAAGGGCAAGTTCACGCCCTCCTGAACCGGTCGCCATAGGGAAAGAGGCCCGGTGTGTGCCGGGCCTCAATTCCGTGATAATTTGACATGAGGGCTGGATGCACCGCCGGATTGTGCGGTGCAATTCGGGCGGAGACGACATGAACGTCGCAAGCAGAATGCCAGGCTCCTCGGCGGCAGTGCCGGCCGACGGCGCGGTTAACCCGGCCAAGCCGCCCTTCCTCGGCTTCGGACTGGGCTTGCGCGCGCAGCATTACGATGAAATCCTGAATGGCCATCCGCCGATCGACTGGTTCGAGGTCATCAGCGAAAATTACATGTTGCCGGGCGGCCAGCCGCTGCGCGTACTCGACCGGATTCGCGAGCGTTATCCGGTGGTGATGCACGGCGTATCCTTGTCGATCGCATCGACCGCGCCGCCGAATTTCGAATATTTGGGGGAATTGAAGGACCTCGCGCGCCGGGTCGAACCTAAATGGATTTCGGATCATCTGTGCTGGACCGGCGTGCACGGCAAGAACCTGCATGACCTGCTGCCGATTCCCTATACCAGCGAGTCGCTCGACCACGTCGTCAGCCGCGTCCAGCTGGTGCAGGATTATCTCGGTCGCGCCATCGTGCTCGAAAACGTATCGACCTATGTCCAGTTCAACAATTCCGAAATGACGGAATGGGAATTCCTGAGCGAGCTCTCGCGACGCTCCGGTTGCTGGCTGCTGTTCGACGTCAACAACGTCTATGTCAGCGCGTTCAACCATGGTTACGATCCGCACATGTTCCTCGAGGGCATTCCGGCGGACAGGGTCGTGCAATTTCATATGGCCGGCCACAGCCACATGGGCACCCACATCATCGATACCCACGATCATCCCGTATGCGACGACGTCTGGGACCTTTACGTGGCGGCCCTGAAGCGCTTCGGCCGCGTCTCGACCATGATCGAGCGTGACGATAACATTCCTCCGCTGGACGAACTGATCGTCGAGGTCATCAGGACCCGGGAAATTGCCGGCCGCGTGCTGCAGCCGGCCAAGGATGTTTGATGAGCGACTTCGCGCGGCAGCAAAGCGAATTCCAGCGCGGTATCCTGTCCGGCGACGACACAGTTCTGGCTGAAATTCTCGACAGCCCGAAGGAAAAGCGCGAAACGCTGTACGGCGTCTATCGCTATGCTTACGGCTCGCGCCTCATCGAAGCGATGCGCAACGAGCACGAATTGCTGCACAGCTATCTCGGCGACGAAATGTTCGACGAGATGGGCCTAGCCTATGTCGCCGCCAACCCCTCGCAGCATCCGAACCTGCGCTGGTTTTCGCACGTGCTTCCCGATTTTCTGAGATCGACGGCGCCGTACAGCGAACACCCCGAACTGTCGGAACTCGCGGCGCTTGAAAAAGCGCTGAACGATGCGTTCGATGCCAGGGAAGGACCGGTAACCTCGCTCGCGGATATGTCGGGATTCGCACCAGAAATCTGGAACGATCTCAGATTCGAGGCCCACCCGAGCACGAAACGTCTCGATCTCCTCAGCAACGCTTCCGCGATCTGGCTGGCGCTGAAGAACGATGAGACCCCGCCCGATGCGGCTGCGTTGAATGAGCCTTCGCGCCTTCTGATCTGGCGCCAGGAAACAACCCCGATGTTCCGTGAGCTGTCCGGCGAAGAGGCGATGATGTGGGACGAGGCGACCAGCGGAATCCCGTTCGGTGTGCTGTGCTCGATGCTCGCTACCCATGACGACCCCGACGGAGCCGCGGCGCGCGGGGCCGGTTATCTGCACGGCTGGATCACATCGGGAGTTCTGTCGGGCGTCTCCGCCGGCGATTAAAGAGGCCGGACACATGGGTGCCGATGCCGAACGCTACTTCATCGAACGCATGATGTGGGACGAGGTCGCGCGGCGGCTCCATGGCGGTGCGCCGGTGATTCTGCCTGTTGGAGCCGCGGCCAAGCAGCATGGATTGCATCTGCCCCTCAACACCGATCGTATCCAGGCTGAATGGCTGGCCGCCAGACTGGCCGGGCAGGTCGATGCGCTGATCTGGCCGACGGTCGCTTACGGCTATTATCCGGCGTTTGTGGAATATGCCGGCAGTTCCAGCCTGTCGGCGTCGACGTTCGAGGCGACGGTGTACGAGATCGCCGGGGAGATTATCCGCGCGGGCTGCCGGACCCTGTTTGTGCTAAACACCGGTGTCAGTACGCTGGCGCCGGTCGAACGCGCGCTGGCACGGCTCGATACCTCCAAGTTGATGCATTTGCGGATCCACGAGGGCCCGCGCTACCGCCGTGCCGCCGAACGGCTTGCCGAACAACATCATGGCAGTCATGCCGACGAACTCGAGACGTCGCTGATGCTGGCGCTTGCGCCCGAACTGGTCGATATGTCGCGCGCCGAAGCGAGCCCGGCCCTGAAGCACGAGGTGCCGGGCCGTCTGACACCGTCAGATCCGCGGTCGCCGAATTACAGCCGCTCGGGCAGCTATGGCGATCCGACACTGGCGACGCGTGCCAAGGGCGAAGTGTTGCTCAGGGCAATGCTCGATGATCTCACGCAGATCGTGCTCGGATCGATTGCGGAGAGATCGGTACCATCTGGTTCGATCCCAAGCGTGGTTCGATGAAACTCGCCCGGGGTTTTTGCTGGATCGGCCTGTCCGTCGTTTTTGCCGTCACGCTGCAAGGTGCGGGCGCGTTCCGGGCCGCCGCGCAATCGGAATTCATGCGCGGCGACCGCATGCCCTACGATGCCTTCGATCGGCTCGCCAGCATCGACATCGATGTTTCCGGCGGTGTGATCCAGGTCGGGTTTGCACCGGGCGAAATTTCATTGCCCCGGGAAAAGGTGCTGGACTGGATCAGGGCTTCGGCGAAGGCGGTCTCGGTTTACTATGGCCGGTTTCCGGTCGACTCGCTCAAACTGCTGCTGGTACCCGTCGATGGTGCGCGGGTTCGCGGCGGAACGACGTGGGCCTATCGGGGGCCTGCGATCCGCGTGCTGCTGGGTCGACAATCCCTTGAGGATGACCTGCGCCGCGATTGGGTCATGGTTCACGAGATGGTACACCTCGCCTTGCCCTATATGGACGAACGCAATGCCTGGCTGTCGGAGGGGCTGGCGGTCTATGTCGAACCGATCGCGCGGGTACAGGCCGGTGATTTGAGCGCCAGGGAAGTCTGGCAGGCCATGATGCGCGACATGCCGAAGGGCCTGCCGCAGGCAGGTGACCAAGGCCTCGACAACACCGGCAGTTGGGGCCGGAAGTACTGGGGCGGCGCGATGTTCTGCCTGCTGGCCGATGTCGAAATCCGCAAACGGACCGGCAATCGGCTGGGCCTGCAGGACGCGGTGCGCGGCGTGATCGCGGCCGGCGGCAATCACGCGCGCGACTGGACGCTGCAGCGAGTTCTCTCGACAGCCGACAGGGCCGTCGGCGCCGACGTGCTCACGCGGCTGCATGACGAGATGGGAGCCAGACCGGTGACGCCCGATCTCGCGGGGCTTTGGCGAGATCTCGGATTGAGAGCGCAGAACGGAAGCGTCGAGTTCGACGAAACCGCGCCGCTCGCCGCCATCCGCGCCGCGATTACCAAGGCCCGCGCCGATTGAGCGGCTCCGCCGGGCTCGGGACTTCCTTCCTGATCGCGGCGATTGTGCCCGGTCGTATCCTGCGCGCGATTGATCTTGTGCGTGTACCGCGCGACACTATGGCCATGACGATCCAGCGTGCGGTCCGGACGGACCATCCTTTCCTGCCCTATGTTTGGGCCGTATCGATTTATCTGTGCTCGCGGGTGGCCGTCGCACTCGGGCTGGTATTCTCGCGGAAATACCTGCCGATCACGGCGGCGGATTGGTCGGCGGGACCGTTCTGGTACCACCAGTTGCTGCAATGGGACTCGGAATGGTATTTCAAGATCGCAACCGAGGGATATCGGTATAATGGCGATCCGACCATTCAACAGAATATCGTGTTTTACCCGTTGTATCCGATGCTCGCGCGGGGTCTCGCGGCGATCAGCGGCCTGTCGCCTGCCGATGCATTGCTGCTGGTAGCGAATCTCGCGGGATTGCTGGCGGTCGTCGCGCTTTTCAAACTTGTTCGCGAGGAATTCGGCGACCAGATCGCGCTCGCCACCATCGCATTGTTAAGCTTCTTTCCGACGTCGGTTTTGCTGTCGGCCGGGTATACTGAGCCTCTGCAGTTGCTGCTGATCGTATTGTTTTTTCTGGTCTTGAAACGGGGACGCTATTTGCCGGCAGCGCTGCTGGCGGGTCTCGCCGTTGCCGACCGATCAACCGGCATCGTGTTATTGCCTGTCCTGCTCTGGGAGATGTGGCGCAATCGCGATCAGAAGCCGTTCCTTGCGCTTCTCCCGCCATGCGTCCTTCTCGCGACGTCAGGTCTCTGGCTGTTCATGATCTATCTCTGGACCCAGTTCGGAGATCCCCTGGTATTCGCAGATGTGCAGTCAGCTTTCCATCGAGAAACTACCCTGGCTGCAAGGTTGGTTGCGGCCCTCAAACTGGAACCCTTCACTCGGATGTTCCTCAACGACTGGAATCCATGGGGGCAGGACAGCTGGTTTACGTTGCTTTTCATTGTCCTGATCGCGGTTGGCTGGTTTCGGCTGCGCTCGTCCTGGACACTTTTCGCCATCGGTGTGTTGTTGCTGCCGTATCTGACACTCAGCGGCGGGCCGGCAGGCTTCGTTTCGATGGGCCGGTTCAACCTCGTTTCATTTCCCCTGTTTGTCGTGGCGGCCGATCTGTTGCTGCGGACGAAGTGGTTGCTGGCAGGCGTGATCGGGCTTCTCGGCGCGGCTCTGCTCATGAACACCGCGTTGTTCGCCCGTAGAATCTGGATTGGATGACCGTCAAGAAGACGGCGGCTTACCGTTTCTCGATCTTCGTGATGGTCTTCGTCCCGCCGGTTTCGCTGACGGAGAATGTCACCCTGTCGCCGGCGTGCAGCGTGGTCAGCATGCCGGCCTGCACCTTGAACTGCTCGGCCGCGCCGCCGGCCGCTCCGACGGTGGCGCTGTCGGTGCCGCTGGGCGCCGGTTGAATGGTGACGGTCCCGCTAATCCGATTGACGATGGTGACCGTTCCCGTGAGCGCTTCCTGCGCCGGCGCCACCGAACTGATGACCGTGAGCAGGGAAGCCGCCAATAGTGTCTGTGTCAGTCTCATCGATATCTCCCGGCTTTCGAGCATTCGGCGTTAAGCGCTGGTGACAGGATTTCGTTCCCTGGTGAACCCATTGGCCGAAAAAACGGCCGATCGCAAACGCCGCGAGGCGGATCATCGGCTAACGAGATGGCTTTTCAGCGGCGGCGGGCCAATCCAGTCCGTCATCGCCCCCGAAGGCGGCCGGCTTCGTGCTTGAGGTGCATCGGGTTGAAGGCGTCTGAAAGGCGCCAGCGGCAGCCGGGTTCCGCGCCGCATTTGAACGGCAGGGAATCCGGCAGCTGCTCAGAGATTGCTGTCGGTGATCGCCGCGTAGACCATGGTGCGCAGTTCGCGCCGGATCGGATAGGCGCTCGACGGCAGCACCTGGGTCATGAAAATGGCGATCAGTTCTTCCGCGGGGTCGATCCAGAACGATGTCGTCGCCGCCCCGCCCCAGGAATATTCGCCGGCGCTGCCCGGAATCAATGTCTGTGCCGGGTTCATCGTGACGGAGAAGCCGAGGCCGAAGCCGATGCCGTTATAGGTCGCCTCGGAGAACAGCGAGCGCGACATCGCCGGCAGGTCGACGCCGCCGGGCAGGTGATTGGACGTCATCAGCGCCAGGGTTTTCGGGCCGAGCAGCCTGACGCCGCCGAGTTCGCCGCCACCCAGCAGCGCGCGGCAGAAGGTGAGATAGTCGGCCACGGTCGAGCACAGCCCGCCACCGCCGGAAATGAAGCTCGGCGGTGACAGGAACGAACTCGTGGTCGGGTCGTCCTGCAGCGTCAGGCTGACCTTGAGATCGGTGCCTTGGGAGGTCATGCCGAGCTTCGCGTCGGCGGAGTAGCAGGCCGCGAAGCGATGTGCCTTGGCGGCGGGCACGTGAAAGTCGGTATCGGTCATCCCGAGCGGATCGAAGATGCGCTGTTTCAAGAACTGTTCGAACGGCATGCCGCTGATCTTGCCGATGAGATAGCCGACCACGTCGGTGGCGACGGAATAATTCCAGGCCTCGCCGGGGGAGAATTCCAGCGGGATCCTTGCCAAATCCTCGATCATCGACTGCAGCGTGCCTGACTTGACGACCTCGCCGATCTTCATCTCGCGGTAGGCGGCATCGACATTGGAGCGCTGCTGGAAGCCGTAGGTCAGCCCCGAGGTATGCCGCAACAAGTCGACGATCAGCATCGGCCGCGATGGCGGCCTGGCCAGGAAGGCCGGCGCGGTGCCGGCCTGGAAGACGCCGAGGTTCTTCCATTCCGGGATGTATTTGTGCACGGGTTCGTCGAGCGCGACGCGGCCTTCCTCGACCAGCATCATGAAGGCCACCGAGGTGATCGGCTTGGTCATCGAATAGATGCGGAAAATGGTGTCGTCCCTGACCGGCGCCTTGCGCTCGAGGTCGGCAAAGCCCTGCACCGCGCTGTGCACCACCTTGCCGCGGCGGTAGACCAGAAGCTGCGACCCCGGAAAGCGGCCGGCATCGATATAGCGGTGCGTCAGATGCGCATCGACGCGGTCGAAGCCGGCCTTGGACATGCCGGCGGATTCGGGTGAGGCGGGGGTGGGGGCTAGCATCGGGATCTCCGGGGCCTGTCGCGGTCAGCCTTGATAGCCGAAAAGCCTGCCCCGTTCCAACAGCCGCTGCTTGCGCCCGCTTACCCCCGGCCGGCGGCTGGTGTAGGCTTCCGCCGCAACCGCGTACCCCTCGCAGGACAGCCAGAATGCCCCAATTCAACGACACCGAACTGACCGCCGCCGTCATCAAGAGTTTCGAGGAGACGCCGGACCCGCGGGTCAAATTCCTGATGGAAGAACTGGTGAAGTCGCTGCACGAATACGTGCGCAAGACCGATCTCAGTTTCGACGAATGGGGCTACGCGATCGATTTCCTGACCCGCACCGGCCAGAAATGCAGCACGAGCCGGCAGGAGTTCATCCTGCTGTCCGACGTGCTCGGGGTGTCGATGCTGGTCGACGCCGTCAACCATCGCGAGCGCGAGGGCGCGACCGAGACCACGGTGCTGGGGCCGTTCTATGTCGGTGAACACAAGCCGATGCCGCACGGCACCGATGTCTCCCCTGATCTCCAGGGCGAACGGATGTTCGTGCAGAGCCGTGTCACCGACCTCAAGGGCAAGCCGCTGGCGGGCGTTCCGGTCGATATCTGGCACGCCGACGATGACGGCTTTTACGATTCGCAAAAGCCTGATTACGAGACCCAGGGCCCGTCATCGCGGGCGCGCTTCATCACCGACGCCGACGGCCGGTTTTTCTTCCGCACCATCCTGCCGTGCAGCTATCCGATCCCGACCGACGGCCCGGTCGGGGAAATGATCCTGCAGACCCGCCGCCATCCGATGCGGCCGGCGCATGTGCATTTCCTGGTCGATGCGCCCGGCTATGAGCCCTTGGTCACCCACGTCTTCATCGAGGGCGACAAATATCTCGATACCGACGTGGTGTTCGGGGTGAAGGACGAACTGGTCGCCAGAATCGAAAAGCGCGGCGATGCGCTGATGCCGGACGGCAAGCCGGCGCCCGCGCCATGGCATCTGATGACCTATGAGTTTCGCATGAAACCGGGCAAGGGAACGGCGCCAAAGCCGATGCTGGCGGTGGCCGAAGACGCCTGAAAATAACCCGGCCAAGTGCCTGCTTATTTATTGTGCGGCGCACACGTATTGGGCCCAACGCGAACTTTCGATGCAATATCGGGCATGCATATAAATCATGCAATTAGTCTAACTATATAAAAACATACACTTTTTATAGCTGAGCGGCTTGGCACAAAGCTTGAATAGCTTGTGACGACGCCATTGATGCCGTCCCTCGAGACCAATCATCCGAATTGTGAAACCGCCAGACCGGGGCCTCCCCGGAGCGCGCCTCCATGCGCTGACTGCGGTGACACCGGACGGACGGCCTAACCGACGCAAAGGACGCCAGCGCCCATGACGAAGCCTACCGACCAAACCTCCCGCCACGGCGTCAGCCGCCGTCAGCTCCTGAAAGCATCAGCGGGAACGGCAGCCCTGCTCGCCGCCGCCAGGCTGAATCTGCCCGCCGGCGCCTTCGCGCAGGGCGCGGGTCCGGAAGTGAAGGGCGCCAAGCTCGGCTTCATCGCGCTCAGCGATGCCGGTCCGCTGTTCGTGGCCAAGGACAAGGGCCTGTTCGCCAAGCACGGTATGCCCGACGTCGAGGTGCTGAAGCAGGCCTCGTGGGGCACCACCCGCGACAACCTCGTGCTCGGTTCGGAAGGCAACGGCATCGACGGCGCGCATATCCTGACGCCGATGCCCTACCTGATCTCCTCCGGCAAGGTGACGCAGAACAATCAACCGACACCGATGTACATCTTGGCGCGGCTCAATCTCGATGCTCAGTGCATTTCGGTCGCCAACGAATACGCCGACCTCAAGGTCGGAATCGACGTCAAGGCGTTCAAGGAAGCGCTGGAAAAGAAGAAGGCCGCCGGTAAATCGGTCAAGGCGGCGATGACGTTCCCGGGCGGCACCCACGATCTGTGGCTGCGCTACTGGCTCGCTGCCGGCGGCATCGACCCCGACAAGGACGTTGAAACCATTACGGTGCCGCCGCCGCAGATGGTCGCCAACATGAAGGTCGGCACCATGGACTGCTTCTGCGTCGGCGAGCCATGGCCGGGCCAGCTCGTGCACCAGAAGATCGGCTACACCGCCGTCAACACTGGCGAGATCTGGAACAAGCATCCGGAAAAATCCCTCGCGATGCGCTCGGCCTGGGTCGACAAGAACCCGAACGCCGCGAAAGCCATCACCATGGCGGTGCTGGAAGCCCAGCAGTGGGCCGACAAGGCCGAAAACAAGGAAGAACTCGCGACCATCATGGGCAAGCGGCAGTGGATCAATTGTCCGGTCGAGGACATTCTCGATCGCGCCAGGGGCAAGTTCGACTACGGCACCGGAAAGGTGGTCGAGAACTCACCGCATATCATGAAGTACTGGCGCGATTTCGCCTCCTATCCGTTCCAGAGTCACGATCTCTGGTTCATGACCGAGGACATCCGCTGGGGCAAATTCGAGCCCGGCTTCGATTCGAAGGCGCTGATCGCCAAGGTCAACCGCGAGGATATCTGGCGCGATGCCGCCAAGGCGCTCGGCGTCGCCGCTGCCGACATCCCGGCCACGAAGTCGCGCGGCAAGGAGACCTTCTTCGACGGCAAGGTGTTCGATCCGGAGAATCCGGCGGTGTACCTGAAGTCCCTGTCCTTCACGGGTGTCGTGGTCTGATCCTGGGGGGGCCGCACGCTTGCGTGCGGCCCGCCCATCCAACATGGAGAAACACTCCCGATGAATATGCATGCCCTGAAGACCGAACCCGATGCGGCGGTGGAAGCGGTGGTCGTTGCGACCGCCGCGGCGCCGGTTGTCGCATTGACGCCGAAGCGCGCGCCGCGCGCCGAGAAATACGCCAAGATGGCCAAGGAGACCGCGGTGCGTGTGGTGCCGCCGCTGATCGTGCTGGCGCTCGGCATGCTGTTCTGGGAGCTGGTCTGCCAGCGCGCCGGCTCGACGCTGCCACCGCCCTCGCGAGTCTTCAAGGAAACCAAGGAACTGATTTTCGATCCGTTCTTCGACCGCGGCGGCATCGACAAGGGCCTGTTCTGGCACATGTCGGCCAGCCTGCAGCGCGTCGCGCTCGGCTATTCGCTGGCGGCGGTCGCCGGCATCGCGCTCGGCACCCTGGTCGGCCAGTCGGTCTGGGCGATGCGCGGGCTCGATCCGATCTTCCAGGTGCTGCGCACCATTCCGCCGCTGGCCTGGCTGCCGCTGTCGCTGGCCGCATTCCGCGACGGCCAGCCATCGGCGATCTTCGTGATCTTCATCACCTCGATCTGGCCGATCATCATCAACACCGCGGTTGGCATCCGCAACATTCCGCAGGATTACCGCAACGTCGCAGCCGTCGTTCAGCTCAACCCGCTGGAGTTCTTCTGGAAGATCATGATCCCGGCGGCGGCGCCCTACATCTTCACCGGCCTGCGCATCGGCATCGGCCTGTCCTGGCTCGCCATCGTGGCGGCGGAAATGCTGATCGGCGGCGTCGGCATCGGCTTCTTCATCTGGGATGCCTGGAACTCGTCGCACATCAGCGAAATCATCCTCGCGCTGTTCTACGTCGGCATCATCGGGTTCGTGCTCGATCGCATCATTGCGGGCATGGCGCAGATCGTCACCCGCGGCACCGCGCTGAACTGAAGGAACATGTCCATGCACCCCTATCTGAAGCTCGACCACATCGATAAGGTCTTCACCCGCGGCAACGCCTCGACCGAGGTGTTGAAGGACATCAACCTGACGATCGACAAGGGCGAGTACGTCTCGATCATCGGACACTCCGGCTGCGGCAAGTCCACGCTGCTCAACATCGTCGCCGGCCTCACCACGACGACGATGGGCTGCGTGCTGCTGGAAAACCGTGAGGTTAACTCGCCGGGTCCGGATCGCGCGGTGGTGTTCCAGAACCACAGCCTGCTGCCCTGGCTGACGGTCTACGAAAACGTCCGGCTCGGCGTCGACAAGGTGTTCGCATCGGGCAAGACCCGTGGGGAGCGTGACGCCTGGACCATGCACAATCTCAATCTGGTGCAGATGGCGCATGCCAGGGACAAGCGTCCCTCGGAGATCTCCGGCGGCATGAAGCAGCGCGTCGGCATCGCCCGCGCGCTGGCGATGGAGCCGAAAGTGCTGCTGCTGGACGAGCCGTTCGGCGCGCTGGACGCACTGACCCGCGCCCATCTGCAGGATTCGGTGATGGCGCTGCATCAGAAGCTCGGCAACACCATCCTGATGATCACCCACGACGTTGACGAGGCGGTGCTGCTGTCGGATCGCATCGTGATGATGACCAACGGGCCGAGCGCACGAATCGGCGAAGTGCTCGATGTGCCGCTGGCGCGCCCGCGCAAGCGGCTCGAACTCGCCACCAACGCCGGCTACCTGAAATGTCGCCAGCGCGTGCTCGAATTCCTCTATGAGCGGCATCGCTTTGTCGAGGCGGCTTGATTCACAGGCATACGGCCGCGCGCAAGCCGCGGAGCAAGGACACGATGTGAGCGAACCTCTTGTGATCGTCGGCAATGGAATGGCGGCGGCGCGTCTGGTTGATGAGCTGTCGAAAGCAGCCCTTGGGCGTTATGCCATCGCGGTGATCGGAGAGGAGCCGCGTCTTGCCTATAACCGCGTGTTGCTGTCGTCGGTGCTGGCGGGCGAGACCGCCTCGCATGACATCGAATTGCAGCCGGCGTCGTGGTGGCGTGACCGCGGTGTTACGCTGAAATACGGCTGCGTCGCCACCGAGATCGACGTCGGCCGCCGCGAACTCAAGATCGAGAATGACGAGAGCATGTCGTTTTCGAAGCTTGTGCTCGCCACCGGCTCGACGCCGCTGCGGCTCAACGTGCCGGGCGCCGACCTCGCCGGCGTGCATACGTTCCGCGACAGCCGCGACGTCGATCTGCTGCTGACGCTGGCGGCGCAGAAGAAGCGCGTGGTCGTGATCGGCGGCGGATTGCTCGGGCTGGAAGCGGCGTATGGCCTCGCCAAGGCCGGTGCGCCGGTCACCCTGGTGCACCTGATGGACCGGCTGATGGAGCGACAGCTCGATGCGCCTGCGGCCGGACTCCTGAAATCGCTGGTCGAGCTCAAGGGCATCAAGATCCTGCTCAATGCCAATACCGCGCGCTTCCACGGCGAGACTTGCGTCGAGGGCGTCGAACTCACCGACGGCCGCCGGATCGATGCTGACGCGGTGATCTTCGCAGCCGGTATCCGGCCCAGCACCGCGCTGGCGAAGGAAGCCGGCATTGCCGTCAATCGCGGCATCATGGTCGACGATGTCATGCAGACCGGTGCGCCCGACATTTTTGCGCTCGGCGAATGCGCCGAGCATCGTGGCATCTGCTACGGACTGGTCGATCCGGCCTATGAGCAGGCGCGCGTGCTGGCTCGGCATCTGGCGGGCAGACCAGCGAACTATAGTGGCAGCGTGGTCGCGACCAATCTGAAGGTTTCCGGCGTCAGCGTATTTTCGGCCGGCGATTTCATGGGCGCGGATGGCAGCGAGGCCATCGTGCTCAACGATATCAGGCACGGTACCTACAAGAAGCTGGTGATATCGGCAGGCCGGCTCACCGGCGCGGTGCTGGTCGGCGATGTCGCCGACGCGCTCTGGTACCTCGAATTGATCAGGGATCGCAAACCACTCGTGGGCATTCGCAGCCAGATGATGTTCGGCCGCGCGCTCGCGCTGGCCTCGGAGGCGGCGTGATCCGGTTGCCGACATGACCGCGGTCGATCCGCGGAGTTTATCGGGCCGCGCTTCGCGCGGACCCGCTGGTTCCACCCGCACGACCTGCGCCTATTGCGGCGTCGGCTGCGGCGTCGTGGCGACGCCCGACGGCAGCGGCGGTGCGGCGATCGCGGGCGATCCCGAGCATCCCGCCAATTTCGGCCGGCTGTGCTCGAAAG
This sequence comes from Bradyrhizobium sp., assembly GCF_030693485.1. Taxonomy (GTDB): domain Bacteria; phylum Pseudomonadota; class Alphaproteobacteria; order Rhizobiales; family Xanthobacteraceae; genus Bradyrhizobium. The sequence goes on from NZ_JAUYAN010000338.1 coordinate 13,444, forward strand.
GCTCGGCGCTCGGCGAAACCCTTGATCTGACGGACCGGCTGCTGCATCCGATGATCCGCTGCAGCAAGGGCAGCATGGAGCAGGTGGCCTGGAGCGACGCGCTCGACCATGTCGCGCATCGCTTCGCGCATATCGTCAAGCGCGACGGCCCGGATGCGGTCGCGTTCTATCTGTCCGGCCAGCTTCTGACCGAGGACTATTACGTCGCCAACAAGCTGATGAAGGGATTTATCGGCAGCGCCAATGTCGATACCAATTCGCGGCTGTGCATGGCGTCGTCGGTCGCCGGCCACCGCCGCGCCTTCGGCACCGACACCGTGCCCGGCTGCTATGACGATCTCGACCAGGCCGACCTGCTGGTGCTGGTCGGCTCCAACGCGGCGTGGTGCCATCCGGTGCTGTACCAGCGCATGCTCGCCAACAAGCAGAAGCGTGGCGCGCGCATCGTCGTGATCGACCCGCGCCGGACCGATACAGCTGAAGATGCCGACCTGGTTCTGGGCCTGAAGCCCGGTACCGACACCGTGTTGTTCTCCGGGCTGCTGGCGCATCTGGCCGACAACGGCGCGCTGGATTCCGGCTACATCGAACGGCACACGTCAGGTTTCGGCGAGGCGCTGGCGCGGGCGCGGGTCATCGCCGGCAGCGCCGCTGCGACCGCATTGGCGACCGGCCTTTCCGAACGCGACGTCGCGGATTTCTTCCGGCTGTTCGCCACCATGCCGCGCGTGGTGACGCTGTATTCGCAGGGCGTCAACCAGTCGGCGCAGGGCACCGACAAGGTCAATGCCATCATCAATTGCCATCTCGCCACCGGGCGAATCGGCAAGCCGGGCGCGTCGCCGTTCTCGTTGACCGGTCAACCCAATGCGATGGGCGGACGCGAGGTCGGCGGTCTCGCCAACCAGCTCGCCGCCCATATGGGCTTCACGCCGCCCGACATCGATCGCGTGCGCCGGTTCTGGAAAGCGCCGCGCATCGCCACGCATGAGGGACTGAAGGCGGTCCAGATGTTCGAGGCGATCGCGCGCGGCGAGATCAAGGCGCTGTGGGTGATGGGCACCAATCCCGCGGTGTCGCTGCCGGACGCCGACGCCGCCCGCGCCGCGCTGAAGAAGCTCGAGCTGTTCGTGGTCTCGGAGAATGTGCGTTCCAACGACACGGTGAATGCGGGCGCGCATGTGCTGCTGCCGGCGCAGGCCTGGGGCGAGAAATCCGGCACGGTGACCAATTCGGAGCGCCGCATCTCGCGGCAGCGCGCGTTTCTCGACTCGCCCGGCGAGGCCAGGCCGGACTGGTGGATCGTTGCCGAAGTGGCAAAGCGCCTCGGCTTCGGCGCGGCGTTCGATTTCAACTCGGCGGCCGACGTGTTTCGCGAACATGCTGAGTTGTCGGCGTTCGAGAACACCGGCGGCCGCGATTTCGATATCGGCGCGCTGAAGTCGCTGACGGACGAGGCGTTCGACGCTCTCGCGCCGGTGCAGTGGCCGACGCGCCTGGACTCCAGCCAGCCGCAACGGCGGTTCTTTGCCGATGGCGGGTTTTTCACTGCCGATTTCAAGGCGCGCTTCATCGCACCGGAGATCCCGGCGCTGCGCAGCGTGACCTCGGCCGCCCGGCCGTTGCGGCTCAACACCGGCCGCATCCGGGATCAGTGGCACACCATGACCCGCAGTGGCCAGAGCCCGCGGCTGGGCCAGCATCTGCCGGAGCCGTTCGTCGAGGTTCATCCCGACGACGCGCTGAAATTCGGCGTGACCGACGACAGTTTTGCGCGCGTCACCACCGATTACGGCCAATGCACGCTCAAGGTGGTCGTCAGCGAACGCCAGCAGCGCGGCATGCTGTTCGCGCCGATCCACTGGAGCGAGGCCACCGCGACCGGTTCGCGGGTCGGCGCGCTGGTGGCGCCATTCACCGATGCGTTTTCCGGCCAGCCCGAGAACAAGGCGACGCCGGTGTCGATCGCACCCTGTGAATATGTGTTCCGGGGCTTTGCGCTGTCGCGCACGCCGCTGCTCTTGCCCGATCATGCCTGGTGGGCACATGTCGCGATTCCCGGCGGCCACGGTTATCTGCTCGCCGACAATGCGGATCTTGCGGGCTGGCAATCCTGGCTGCGCTCGGCGACATCGGATGATCTCGCCGAGTACAAGGATTTCGGCGGCGGCGTTTACCGCGCCGCTTCCTTTGCCGCCGATCGGATCGAAGCCTGCCTGTTCATCGGGCCGGCGCAGGACGCCGGCGACTGGAACGTGATCAAGCAGCTGTTTGGCGCAGGCCCGCTCAACGACGACCAGCGCCGCATGCTGCTGTCGGGCAAATCGAGCGACGGCATGGCCAGCGCCGGGCCGATCGTCTGCGCCTGCTTCGGGGTCGGCCGCACCACGATCTGCGACGCCATCGCTGGCGGCGCGGGCACCGCCGCCGAGATCGGCGCGCAGCTGAAGGCCGGCACCAATTGCGGCTCGTGCATCCCGGAGATGAAGCGGTTGATCGCGCAGGCGGGTGTGGTGGATTCGAAGCAACCTCAATTGGCGGTGGCTGGCTAGTCACCGAATTGTCGTCGTCCCGACCGGGTGATCCGTTACGCCGCCAGAGTGGTTCGACGAGGACTTCCGCATCCCGTTCGTCTAAGCTGAGACTCGCGCGGCTTCTTCGACGAATGGGGCGATCTTGCAAACGAGAAAATTCGGCAGCAGCGGCCCCGACGTGTTCGTGATCGGGCAGGGCACCTGGTATATCGACCGCGGCGATCGGAAGAGCGCGGTCGCGGCGCTGCGTCGCGGCCTCGATCTTGGCATGAGCCATATCGATACCGCCGAGATGTATGGCGATGCCGAGCCGGTGGTCGCGGAGGCGATCGCCGGGCGGCGCGACGAGGTTTTCCTGGTCTCGAAGGTGCTGCCGAGCAATGCGTCGCGGCGCGGCACCGTCATCGCCTGCGAGCGTTCGCTGGCGCGGCTGAAGACCGACCGGCTCGATTGCTACTTGTTGCACTGGCGCGGATCCTATCCGCTCCAGGAAACCGTCGCGGCGTTCGGCGAACTGGTCGCCGCCGGCAAAATCCGCAGCTGGGGTGTCAGCAATTTCGACACCGACGATCTCAACGAACTGCTGGCGGTCGCAGGCAAGGACAAGATCGCCTGCAACCAGGTGCTCTATCACCTGCAGGAACGCGCCATCGAGCACGCGGTGATTCCGTGGTGCGAGCAGCACGGCGTCGCCGTGGTGGCCTATTCGCCGTTCGGTCACAATGACTTTCCGTCCGCGCGCAGCCCGGCGGGCGAATTGCTGAAAGCCATCGCCGACGCGCATGGCGCCTCGGTGCGCCAGGTCGCGCTGGCCTTTCTGACGCGTCGGCCATCGGTGCTGGCGATTCCAAAAGCCGGAACAGAGGAACATGCCGCCGACAACGCCGCCGCCGGCAAGCTTGTGCTCAGCGCCGGCGACATCGCAGCGCTCGACACCGCGTTTCCGCGTGGTCCGAAACCGCGCGGCCTGCCGATGTTGTAGCTCGGTTCCCTCATGGTGAGGAGGCGCGCTTGCGCCGTCTCCAACCATCCGGCACCGGCGGGTAATTCATCCTTCGAGACGCGCGCAAGAGCGCGCTCCTCAGGATGAGGCGAAATAGTGGACGGTCGCTGCGGCACGCGCGCGCAATCGTGCATATCGGCGTCCCGGTATCGTGCCTTGCCGTTCCCCCCTAATTGTCGTTTTTAGGGGTTCGCCCGAATCGAGAATTATTGCCTCCGAGATTGCCCGTGACACCGCCCCCCGCCGCAGCCGCAAGGCTGGACAGCGTTCCCTTGCCATTGCCCGAGAAGAAACCCGCCGCGCGCAAGGCGCCGGCGCGCGCCGATCATCCGTTCAAGGGTATCGCGCTGATCCTCGCCTCGACCGTGTTCCTCGGGGCCTCGGACGTGACGGCGAAATATCTGTCGGCGACGCTGCCATCGATCGAGATCGCCTGGATCCGGTTTTTGACGTTTGCGCTGATCATGTCGCCGGCAATGTTCCCCGGCTCGCCGCTGTTCGCCTTGCGCACCGAGCGCCTCGGCCTGCAATTGATGCGCGGCGCGGCACTGGTCGGCTCGTCGCTGTTCTTCATCTCCGGCCTGCGCTATCTGCCGATCGCCGAGGCTTCCGCTACCGGCTTCGTGGCGCCGCTGTTCGTTACCGCGCTGTCGATCGTGTTTCTTTCCGAGAAGGTCGGCCTGCGGCGCTGGCTGGCGACCGCGGTTGGGCTGATGGGCGTGCTGATCATCCTGCGGCCGGGCACCTCGGCGTTTCATGCCGCGGCGTTCTTTCCGCTGGTGTCGGCGGCGGCGTGGGCCTGCACCCTGATCCTGACGCGCATGATGAGCGGACGCGAACACGTCCTTACCACCATGACCTGGTCGTCGATCGCGGGGCTGTGCATTCTCTCGGTGCTGGTGCCGTTCGTCTGGGTCACGCCGACCTGGCACGATATCGCCTTTGGCGTTTTCATCGGCGTGGCGTCGACGGCGGGACAGTGGATCGTGGTGCTGGCGTTCCGCTATGCCGATGCCTCGGTGCTGGCGCCGTTTTCCTACACCCAGCTGCTGTGGGTCAGCCTGCTCGGCTATATGGTGTTCGGCGAAGTGCCCGACGTCTGGACCGTCACGGGCGCCGTCTTCATCGTCGGCAGCGGCCTTTACACCGCGGACCGCGAGCGGGTCAGGCGCTCGCAGCTGCTGGCGGTCGAGGGCGAGTCGTCGCCGAACGCGTGATCCCCAAGGCCAGGGCCATTCCCAAGGCCGGCCTTCCCAAAAGGCCATACCGTGCTCGGAGTGAGAATCGTCGCGTTACAAGCGTTGCGTGCCCGCAACAGTGGGGCTGAAAACAACCATTTTTCGAGCTGAATCATGGGATTCTGACGGGGGCCGTAAAAGTACGGGGAACCCTGTGCTAGCCTAGCCCGGGCAGCGCCGAAGAGCGCTGGATGACAGGGCTTTGGGGTTGGCGTTGCGTTTTCAATTGCCATTGCGGATGCGAGGCCGGCTGCGCCGAGGTGCGGCAGCCGTTTCGTATGGCTCGGTTGTGGTCGCCGCGAGCTTGGTGTCGATCCCCGCCGCGCGGGCGCAAGCGTTCACCTGGGGCGATGCCGGCAGCACCACCATTTCGACGGACTATAATCTCGGGACCAACTGGGGAACTCCGCCCGCGGGAGCGCCGCCGGTTGCCGCGGGCCAGTCAGCGATTTTCGACACGGCAGGATCGGCGGCCGTCACGGTGACGGCCGGTCCGATTGCACCTGGCGCCTGGACCTTCAACGCGAACTCGCAAAATTATGTCATCGATGGCGCGGCTGTAAATTTCAGCACCGCGGGAGCCGCCGGCGGCATCATCAACACCGCCAATGCCGGTCAGGCGATCTCGATCTCGAACAATATCAGGGAAACGATCGCCGGCGTTCGGGTGCAGCAGCTCGATAGCAGCATCCTGACGCTGTCGGGCGTCAACACCTATTCGGGCGGTACCATCATCAGCGCCGGCACGCTGCAGGTGACCAACAGCAGCTCGGTCGGCTCGGGAGCCGTGACCCTCAACGGCGGCACATTTCTGGCCGACGGACTCGGCAATCTGGCGTTCAGCAACAATTTCACGCTCAACGCACCTGCCTTCGGAAGCGCGATCGACACCAACGGCATATCGCTCACTTTCTCCGGCGTGGTCAGTGGCACGGGCGCGCTGACGGTGCTGGATACTTTCGGCGGCGGCACCCTGATCCTCACCAACACCAACACCTATGCCGGCGGCACCACCATCTGCAATTGCTCGACGCTGCAGCTCGGCACGCTCGCCACCCAGGGCAGCATCGTCGGCGCCGTTACCAACGAAGGCACCTTCGACATCGTCAATGCCAATACCGCCGGTATCACCTCGATTATCAACGGCAGCTCTATAGGTTTCGCCACGACGACTTTCTTCAACGCCAATTCGGCCAGCAGTATTGCCATCACCAACGACGCCAACGGCGCAACCGTCTTCGGTGTCGCCGCCGGGACCGACACCGCGACGGCCGGCAACGCTGTCATCACCAATAGCAATGGCGGTTCGACGGCGTTTCTGGCGATGACCACGGCCGGCCACGCCACCATCACCAACCAGTCTGGCAGCGGGACCTTCTTTGGCGATTCAAGCACCGCGGGCAACGCCAGCATCACCAACCGGCTGGGCGGTCAGACCGTATTCGGAACGGCATTTGGTACCGATACTCCGAGCGCCGGTACGGCGACCATTTCCAACGAGTTGGGCGGCATTACCGAATTCAACGCGTTCGCGACCGCATCTTCCGCCCGCATCACCAACAATGGCGGCGCCACGTTCTTCTGGGACAACGCCGACGGCGGCACCGCGCAGTTCGTCACGGTCGGTACCGGTTTTGTCGATTTCGCCGGCAGCCTCGGCCCCAATGGCGACGGCCGTATCAACGCCGGCTCGATCGCGGGGTCGGGAATCTACTACATCGGCGCTGGAAACACCCTGGTGGTCGGCGGCAATAATCTGTCGACCGAGGTCAGCGGCGTGATTGCCGATGATTGCGGCTGCTCGCCGGGACCGGGCTCGCTGGAAAAGGTCGGCACCGGCACCCTCACGCTGTCGGGCAGCAATACCTACACCGGCACGACTTTCGTGAGCGGAGGCACCTTGCTGGTGACCGGTTCGATCGCGCCGTCCTTCGGTGTCGTCGTCGATAACGGCGCGACGCTGGGCGGCACCGGCACGGTTCCGCTGACATCCCTTCTCAACGGAGCGGTGCTCGCGCCCGGTCTGCCGACCGCGCTCGGGACGCTGACCGTGAACGACGTGCTGTCGTTCTGCAATTGTACGTTCTACGACGTCAAGGTGACCTCCGGAGGCAACGACTTCACGGTGGTCGTGCCGAATTTTCTCCCGGGATTCGCCGGTCTCGACGGCACGGTGCGGGTGAGGTCTCTCGACAACACATACCGCTTCAACTCGCCCTATACGATCCTGACCGCGCAGGGCGGCTTCGATCTCGGCGGCGGCCCCACGCAGTTCAGCTCGCTGGTGGTGCCCACCGGCATCAACGGAACGCTCAGCTACACTGCGACCGATGTGAACCTGACGCTGATATCCGCGCTCGGACAGGTGACGGGATTGAACGTCAACCAGCGCAATGTGGGCAACGCGCTCGACACCGCCTTCAACACGCTTGGCAATTCCGGCAGCCTCGGCGCCATCTTCAACGGTAACATTCCGTTCAATCTCAGCCAGGTTTCCGGCGAGACCGCGACCGGAACCCAGCAGGCCACCTTCGATGCGATGAACCTGTTTCTGGGCCTGCTGACCGATCCGTTCATCGGCGGACGCGGTGGATTGAGCGGCAGCGCGGGCGCGACCCCGTTCGCCGCTGAAGGCGCGACCGCCTACGCCGCGAAGAAGTCAAACGCCGCGCGCGATGCCTTCGCCAAATTTTCGACCAAGGCCGATGTGGCGCGCAACGACGTGCTCGATCCGCGCTGGAGCGTGTGGGGCGCGGCCTATGGCGGCGGCAGCTCCACCGACGGCAATGCGGCGCTGGGATCGAACAACGCCACGGCGCGCGCGTTCGGTTTCGCCGCCGGCGCGGACTACCGGATTTCGCCGGCGACGCTGGCCGGCTTTGCGCTGGCCGGCGGCGGCACCGGTTTCGCCGTCAACGGCTTCGGTTCGGGACGTTCGGACATGTTCCAGGCCGGCGCGTTCGTGCGCCACACCATGGGCAAAGCGTATGTGACGGGGGCGCTGGCCTATGGCTGGCAGGACGTGACGACGGACCGCACCGTCACCGTTGCCGGCATCGACCGGCTGCGCGCCCAGTTCACGGCCAACGCATGGTCCGGCCGCGTCGAGGGTGGCTACCGTTTCGTCACCCCGTGGATGGGCGTCACGCCCTATGCCGCCGGACAGTTCACGACGTACAGCCTGCCGGCCTATGCCGAGCAGGTGGTGTCGGGCAGCAATGCTTTTGCGCTGAACTATGCCGCCAAAGATGTCACGGCGTCGCGCTCCGAACTCGGCATCCGCACTGACAGATCGTTCGCGATGCCGAACGGCATTTTCACGCTGCGCGGCCGCGCCGCCTGGGCGCATAATTTCAACACCGACCGCAGCATCACCCCGGTGTTCCAGACGCTGCCGGGCGCTGCTTTCGTCGTCAACGGCGCGGCGCAGGCCCGCGATGCCGCGCTGACGACGGCGTCCGCGGAGATGAAGTGGCTGAACGGCTGGTCCGCCGCCGCCACCTTCGAGGGCGAGTTCTCCCACGTCACGCGGTCCTATGCCGGCAAGGGCGTTGCGCGCTATACGTGGTGAGGGCCAGGGGCCAACCCCGGCAATAACAAGAACGCGAAGGAAACGTCGATGCGCGCAGCCATCTTCAGGAACGGCGAGATCGTGGTCGATACCTTGCCCGAGCCGAAGCCGGCGGCGGGGCAGGTGCTGGTCCGGACACTGGCCTGCGGCATCTGCGGTTCCGACCTGCACGCCCGCAAGCACGCGCATCGCATGGTCGAACTTTCCAGGCATTTCCCCGGCCGCAGGCCGATGGACCTTTCCCGCGACATCGTGTTCGGCCATGAATTCTGCTGCGAGATCCTCGATTACGGGCCGGGCACCGCGCGCAAGCTGAAAGCCGGCACCCGGGTCTGCTCGCTGCCGGCGCTGCTGACGGCGGAAGGCCCGCAAGGCATCGGCTATTCCAACGACAATCCCGGCGGCTATGCCGAGCGCATGCTGCTCAGCGAGGCGCTGCTGCTGGAGGTGCCAAACGGGCTGGCGGCCGAGCACGCGGCCCTGACCGAACCGCTCGCGGTCGGCGTGCACGCCGTGGCGAAGGCCAATATCCGCGGCGACGAGGTGCCGCTGGTGATCGGCTGCGGCCCGGTCGGGCTGGCGGTGATTGCGGCATTGAAGCTGAAAGGATTGCACCCGATCGTCGCCGCCGATTATTCGCCGGCGCGGCGCGCGCTGGCCGAGAAGATGGGCGCCGATATCGTCGTCGATCCCGCGCGGTCGCAGCCTTATGCGACCTGGGCTGCGCACGCCGCGATGTCGCCGGAGCAGAAGGCGGCGCGGCCGCCATTGCAGGCCTTGCTGCCTGCGCTCAAGCCCGCGCTGATCTTCGAATGTGTCGGTATCCCCGGCCTGATCCAGCAGGTATTCGAGGGCGCGCCACGCGACGCCCGCATCGTCGTGGTCGGCGTCTGCATGGAAACCGACCGCTCCGAACCGATGCTCGGCATCATGAAGGAGCTCAACGTTCAATATGTGCTGGGCTATACGCCGGACGAATTCGCCCATTCGCTGCGCCTGATCGCCGAAGGCGAGGTCGATGCCGGTTCGCTGGTCACCGCGACCATCGCGATCGACGGGGTTGCACAGGCGTTCGCCGATCTCGCCAATCCGGAGCGGCACACCAAGATCATTGTCGAGCCATGGCGGTAGGCATGGCCCGTGATGATTCCGATCGTCCGCCGGTGCTCGCGCATCAGCGCTTTGTTGATGATCGGGAATCCTTCGCGGGGCTCGATCTGCAGCAGCGTTTTCGGCGCATTCACGACACCAATCTGTGGGGTGCGCCGGAATCTACATCGGGACTCGGATCGGAACTGGACGCCACCGCGGTGCTGCGCGCCGAACTGCCGCGGCTTCTCCAAAAGCTCGGCGTGACTTCGCTGCTCGACGCGCCCTGCGGCGATGCGGGCTGGATCAGCACAGCCGATCTCGAGGTCCGCTATGTCGGCATCGATATCGTGCCTTCACTGATTGACAGCCTGCGGGCTCGCGCCGCCGCTGGTGATATCAAGGGTGAGCATCATCTCGCTGATATCACCGCGGACGTGCTGCCACGGTGCGATGCTATTTTGTGTCGCGATTGCCTCGTGCACCTGTCGTTCGCCAATATCGAGCGTGCGGTCGCGAATTTTCATGCGTCCGGCGCGACCTGGCTGATCGCGACCACCTTTCCGGAGTGGCAGAGCAATGCCGATTGCGAGGACGGCGACTGGCGCGCGCTGAATTTCGAACGCGCGCCGTTCAGTTGGGGGCCGCCGCTTGAATTGCTCAACGAGAATTGCCTGGAGGCGGGCGGCGGCTGGCGCGACAAGAGCCTGGGCGTGTGGCGGCTGGCTGCACTCCCCCAATGAGTCGGGACTCGCGTTTGCCGGTCTGGCCAATCATTGAGCCCTGACGGTAGAGTGTTGAATTAAGTCGTAACGGGAGATGGAACATGATCGCGCTGACCTCAAGGGACGTCCTGCCGGAAGACGGCACCAGCGGCACGCTGGTGGGGCGGGTCTGGATGCCTGGTGTGGCAGGCCCGGCCGTGGTGGCGGTTCGCCATGACGGCGTGTTCGATGTCAGCGCGCGGTTCTCCACCGTGAGCGCACTCTGCGAGCAAGCCAACCCGGCGGACGCGCTGCGTGGAGCTGCAGGGGAGCGGATCGGCGATCTCGAAAGCATCGTCGCCAATACGCCACCCGATCGCCGCGACAGCACAAAACCCTGGCTGCTGGCGCCGCTCGACCTGCAGGTCCTGAAAGCGGCGGGCGTCACCTTCGCGATCTCGATGCTGGAGCGCGTGATCGAAGAGCGGGCGCGCGGCAACCCCGCCTCGGCGGAAGCTATCCGCAAGGAAGTGGTGCGGCTGGTCGGCGACGATCTCACAAAGCTCAAGCCGGGATCGCCGGAAGCGATGAAGCTGAAGGCGGTGCTGATCGATCAAAACGCCTGGAGCCAGTATCTCGAAGTCGGCATCGGCCCCGACGCGGAAGTGTTCACCAAGGCACCGACATTGTCCGCGGTCGGATCGGGCATGGATGCCGGCCTGCATCCGAAATCGACCTGGAACAATCCGGAGCCGGAGGTGGTGCTGGTGGTGTCGAGCCGCGGCGCCATTGTCGGCGCGATGCTCGGCAACGACGTCAATCTGCGCGACTTCGAGGGGCGCTCGGCGCTGCTGTTGTCGAAGGCCAAGGACAACAACGCCTCCTGCGCCGTCGGCCCGCTGCTGCGGCTGTTCGACACCGGTTTTTCGCTCGACGACGTACGCAGGATGGATGTCGGACTGACGGTGAAGGGACAGGATGGGTTCGTCCTCAACGGTCATTCGTCGATCAGCAAGATCAGCCGCGATCCCACCGACCTGGTCGCCCAGACCATCGGGCCGGTGCATCAATATCCCGATGGTTTCGCGCTGTTCCTCGGCACGATGTTCGCGCCGGTGAAAGACCGCGATGCGCCGGGCGAGGGGTTTACGCACAAGCGCGACGATATCGTCACGGTATCCGCGCCGCAGCTCGGCAAACTGGTCAATCGCATGCGCACCAGCGATGAGTGCGAACCCTGGACCTTCGGCATCGGCGAACTGATGCGAAACCTGGCGAAGCGGAAGATTCTGTAGGACCCGGGCTTGGGGCTGACCTCACACCGGCAGTGCGATCGAATACTTCACCTGGCTCAACGCGAAGCTCGACTCGATCGAGGCGATGCCGTCGAGCCGCGTGAGCTTGTTTTTCAGGAACGCTTCGTAGGACGACAGGTCGGCCGCGACCACGCGCAACAAATAGTCGCGGTTGCCGGTCATCAGATAGCACTCCAGCACCTCGTCCCATTTCGAGATCGCCTTGGCGAAGCGGTTGAGGTCTTCCTCTTTCTGCCGCGCCAGTTTGATGGAGATGAAGACGCTGACATGGAGCCCCAGGGATTTCTGGTCGACGGTGGCGATGTAGCGGGTGATGACGCCGCGCTGTTCCAGCAGCTTGACCCGGCGGTGGCACGGCGACACCGATAGGCCGACCTTGTCGGCGAGTTCCTGCATGGTGGTGCGGCCGTCGGATTGCAGCTGGGCGAGGATCTTGCGGTCCATGGCATCAAGGGTGTGCATTGGGATAAACTCTGAGTAGTGGGCCTCGGATTGGGATTTTATCCCAATAATGCCGGGCATGTCGCGGGAATTTGGGATTTTTGACGGCGGCCAAGGCGTTAACATTCCCCGATCTTTCGCCCTGCCGGGAGTATTGCCATGCCGATCGATCCCGCACGCCTCGAAACCCTGTCCGCGCTGGCCCGCAAGGTGCTTTGGCTGTCGTCGTGGACCATTCATCACGCCAACCACATCAGGCCCAACGCCGACGGGCTGAAGGTCGGCGGCCATCAGGCTTCGTCGGCCTCGCTCGCCAACATCATGTCGGCGCTGTATTTCTCGGTGCTGAAGCCGGAGGACAGGGTCGCGGTGAAGCCGCATGCCAGCCCCGTGTTCCACGCCATCCAGTATCTGTTCGGGCACCAGACCCGCGAGAAGCTGGAAAATTTTCGCGGGTTCAAGGGCGCGCAATCCTATCCATCGCGCACCAAGGACGTCGATGACGTCGATTTCTCCACCGGCTCCGTCGGCCTCGGCGTCGCGCAGACCTTGTTCTCGTCGCTGGTGCAGGATTACGTCAAGGCGCATGGCTGGATGAAGGACCGCCCGGAGGGGCGAATGATCGCCCTGGTCGGCGATGCCGAGATGGACGAGGGCAATATCTTCGAGGCGCTGCTGGAGGGCTGGAAGCACGGCTTGCGCAACACCTGGTGGGTGGTCGACTACAACCGGCAGAGCCTCGACGCCGTGGTGCGCGAGGGGCTGTGGGAGAAATTCGAATCCATGTTCCGCAATTTCGGCTGGGACGTGGTGATCGTGAAATACGGCCGCTTGATGCAGGCGGCATTCGCCGAGCCCGGCGGCGAGGCATTGAAGCGCTGGATCGACGCCTGCCCGAACGCGATGTATGCGGCGCTGTGTTTCCAGGGCGGCGCGGCCTTTCGAAAGCATCTCGACGACGAGATCGGCGATCAGGGCGCGGTGTCGCAACTGATCAGGCGGCGCAGCGACGACGAGTTGCTGACGCTGATGTCCAATCTCGGCGGTCACGACATGGCCAGCATGATCGAGGCGTTCGAGTCGATCGATCACGACCGTCCGGTCTGTTTCATCGCCTACACCATCAAGGGCATCGGCCTGCCGTTCCAGGGGCACAAGGACAACCATGCGGGCCTGATGACGATTACGCAGATGGAGAAGTGGCGCGGCGCGCAGAACATCCGGTCAGGCCAGGAGTGGGAGAAGTTCGAGGGCCTGGCGCAGGATCCGGCCGTGCTGGAGGCCTTTCTGGCCGATGCGCCGTTCAACCGCGACGGCCGCCGCAGGCTGACCGCGCCCGTGATCGAGGTGCCCAAGTGGCTGTCCTTCAAGCCGTCGCCGCAGATGTCGACGCAGCAGGGGTTTGGGCTGGTGCTCAACGAACTCGCGCGCGGCGACAGCGCGCTGGCCGCGCGCATCGTCACCGCGTCGCCCGATGTCACGGTGTCGACCAATCTCGGCGCCTGGGTCAACCGCCGCGGGCTGTTCGCACGTGCCGAGAAGGCCGATCTGTTCCGCAGCGAGAAGATTCCGTCGACCTTCAACTGGGACTTTTCGCCCAAGGGGCAGCACATCGAGCTCGGCATCGCCGAGATGAACCTGTTCATCCTGATGTCGGCACTGGGATTGTCGCATGCCATCAATGGCGAACGGCTGCTGCCGGTCGCGACCCTGTACGATCCCTTTATCCAGCGCGGGCTCGATGCGCTGAACTACGCCTGCTATCAGGACGCGCGCTTCATGGTGGCGGCGACGCCGTCGGGAATTACGCTGGCGCCGGAAGGCGGTGCGCACCAGTCGATCGCGACGCCGCTGATCGGCATGGCGCAGGATGGCCTCGCCTCGTTCGAGCCGGCCTTTGTCGATGAACTCTCCGTGATCATGGGCTGGGGTTTTGAGCATATGCAGCGCGAGGGGACGGCCGAGGGCGGTTCGGTGTATTTGCGGCTGTCGACCCGCACCATCGACCAGCCGCAGCGGATCATGACGCCGGAGCTGCAGCGGGGCATCACCGACGGCGCCTATTGGCTGCGCAAGCCCGGCGAGAACTGCGAGGCAGTGGTCGCCTATACCGGGGCGGTGGCGCCGGAGGCGATCGAGGCGATCGGCCTGATCGGCGAAAGCCGCAGGGATGTCGGCCTGCTGGCGATCACTTCGGCCGACCGGCTGCATGCGGGCTGGACTTCGGCGCGAAAATCGCGTCGCGACGGCCGCGGAGTGACGCATCTCAGCCATATCGAGAAACTGCTGGCGCCGCTGCCGCGCGATTGCGGCATCGTCACCGTGATCGACGGCCACCCGGCGACACTGGGCTGGCTCGGCAGCGTGCGCGGCCACCGCGTCGAGGCGCTCGGCGTCGAGCATTTCGGCCAGACCGGCAGTATAGGCGACCTCTACCGCCACCACGGCCTGGACGCCAACGCCATCATCGATGCCGCGGAAAGCCTGACGGCGGGCAGGCCGGTGCGGCATCGGAAGATGGCGGTTTAGTTTTTTTCATCGGACGGAGCAAGCCGGCCCCCACCCCGACCCTCCCCCGCAAGCGCGGGAGAGGGAGCGCACCGCGTTGCGTGAAGGACAGCGTCGGATTTACCAGATACTGAAGATAAGATCAGTAATTGCAACGAGTGCGGTATTTCCCCTCTCCCGCGCTTGCGGGGGAGGGCCAGGGTGGGGGCTCTCTCGGCACGCGCAAGTGCCAACGTCCGTCTTGCTTCCATCACAAACCTCACCCTATATTCCGCGCCTGCCGAAACGCGGCGTCCCGCATATGGCGGGTTCAATTCCCCCGGCTTTCGTGCAAGGATGCCTGCCGAACGCTCCGTTCTCCCTCCATTCGCTTCGAAATAAAGAGGTTTCCGATGGTCAACCGCATGCAATTCTACATCGATGGCGCCTGGGTCGATCCCGCCGTCAAGAAGTCCACCCCGGTCGTCAATCCGGCGACCGAAGAGGCGATGTATGAGGTTGCGCTGGGATCCAAGGCCGATGTCGACAAGGCGGTCGCCGCCGCCAGGCGCGCCTTCGAGACCTATTCGCAGACCACCCGCGAAGAGCGCGTCGCGCTGCTCACCAGGGTCATGGAGGTCTACAAGACCCGCATGAAGGACATCGGCGCCGCCGTATCCGACGAGATGGGCGCGCCGCTGCCGATGGCGGAAAAACTGCAGGCCGGCGCCGGCCTCGGCCATATCGCTTCCACCCTGGAAGTGCTCAAGAACTATCATTTCGAGGAGCCGGTCGGCTCCGCCATGGTGGTGCGCGAGCCCGTCGGCGTCATCGGCATGATCACGCCGTGGAACTGGCCGCTCAACCAGATCGCCTGCAAGGTCGCGCCCGCGCTTGCCGCCGGCTGCACCATGATCCTGAAGCCGTCGGAATTCACCCCGACCTCGGCGCTGATCTTCGCGGAAATCCTCCATGAAGCCGGCGTGCCGAAGGGCGTGTTCAACCTGATCAACGGCCTCGGCCCCGAGGTCGGCGCCGCGATGAGCGAGCATCCGGATATCGACATGATCTCGTTCACGGGCTCCACCCGCGCCGGCGTCGATGTCGCCAAGCGCGCCGCTCCGACGGTCAAGCGCGTCAGCCAGGAACTCGGCGGCAAATCGCCGAACGTCATCCTGGAAGGCGCCGACTTCGTCAAGGCCGTCACCGGCGGCGTCATGCACATGTTCAACAATTCCGGACAGTCCTGCAACGCGCCGTCCCGCATGATCGTGCCGCTGTCGAAGATGAAGGAAGTCGCCGCGATCGCGAAAAGCGTGGCCGACAAGACCAAGGCCGGCGATCCCCGTGCCGAAGGCACCACCATCGGCCCGGTCGTGTCCCGCATTCAGTGGGACAAGATCCAGACCCTGATCCAGAAGGGCATCGACGAAGGCGCCACGCTGGTTGCCGGCGGCCCCGGCCTGCCGGAAGGCGTCAACAAGGGCTTCTACGTGCGCCCGACCATCTTCGCCGACGTCACCAACGACATGACGATCGCCCGCGAGGAAATCTTCGGACCCGTGCTCACCATCCTCGGCGCCAAGGACGAGGAAGAAGCCGTCAAGATCGCCAACGACACGCCGTATGGTCTCGCCGGTTACGTCTCCGCCGATACGGTGGAGAGCGCCCGCCGGGTCGGTCGCCGAATCCGCGCCGGCAACGTCAACCTGCAGGGCATGCCCAACGACCGCACCGCGCCATTCGGCGGCTACAAGCAGTCCGGCAATGGCCGCGAGTGGGGCCAGTACGGCCTGGAAGAATATCTCGAGGTCAAGGCCGTCGCCGGCTACAACGCCGCGTAAGTTCGGCACGAGAGAAGAATGCAGCGCCGGGGCGGATCATCCGCTCCGGCGTTTTTGCGGTTTGGCCTTGCGTCAACAAACTCCCTGTCGTCCCTGCGTTCGCAGGGATGACAGCTTTATCCCCCCAGCGCGCCCTGCGTGTTCACGTACAGCGCGTAGATCGACTGGCTCGCGGCCATGAACAGCCGGTTGCGCTGCAACCCGCCGAAACACAAATTAGCGCAGCGTTCGGGCAGCGCGATGCGGCCGATCATGACGCCGTCGGGCGCGAACACCACGACGCCGTCGAGCTCGGGATCGCCCATGCCCCAACCGCACCACAGATTGCCGTCGATGTCGGCGCGCATGCCGTCGGGCGTGCCCGGGCCGGCGTCGACAAAGGTGCGCTTGTTCGAGAGTTTGTCGCCGCCGGCGGAGACGTCGTACGCCAGAATCCTGCGGGCCGGCACGCCGCGCGATTCGATGATGTAGAGAATCTTCTCATCCGGTGAGAAGCACAGCCCGTTCGGCCCCAGAATTCCCTCGGCGACGATGCTGGCCTTTCCGGTGGCGCCATCGATCCGGTAGACGTTCATGTCAATCTCGGACTCGGCCTTGTAGCCTTCGTAATTGCCGAGGATGCCGAACATGGGATCGGTGAACCAGATCGAGCCGTCGGATTTCACCACGACGTCGTTCGGCGAATTGAGCCGCTTGTCGTTAAAGGAATCCATCAGCACGGTGATGGCACCGTCATACTCGGTCCTGACGACGCGGCGGCCGCCATGCTCGCAGGTGACGAGACGGCCCTGGCGGTCGCGGGTGTTGCCGTTGGCGAAACCCGACGGCTTGCGAAAGATGCTGACGGCGCCGGTTTCCTCTTCCCACTTGATGATGCGCTGGTTGGGAATGTCGCTGCACAATAAATAGCGCCCGTCGCCGAACCATACCGGGCCTTCGGCCCAGCGCAGCCCCGTGGTCAGCCGTTCCACCGCCGACAGTTTCCACCAGTATTTTTCGAAGCGCGGATCGAGTGCGTGAATCGCGGGATCGGGATAACAGGTCGCCGGCTGCCAGCCGGCGTGGGGTGTTGCCTCGGACATTTGCTGTTCTCGTTGTTATGAATTCCTCACCGGACTTCGTCTGCTATCATTGCCCTTACAGGACGGCAAGCATTCGTGTACCGGACGCGGTGCAGCGTTCTTCGCGTTGCACCGCGTCCGGGGTACGTATCCTTGCCGCACCGCGGCCACCGCGCCATAGTTCGCGCAATGATGCGAACCAAGGGAATGAAATGCCACGCATATTGATGACCGGCGCAGCCGGCGGGATCGGAACGAGCCTGCGCAAACTGCTGCCGCCGGTCTATCCGGACCTGCTGCTGAGCGATTTGAACACGCCTGCCGATCTCGGCAAGGATGAAAAATTCAGGGCGGCCGATCTTGCCGATCTCGCACAGGTCGAGGCGATCTGCGAGGGCGTCGACGGCATCCTGCATTTCGGCGGGTTTTCGGTCGAAGGCCCCTGGGACGACATCCTGCAGTCCAACATCATCGGCTGCTACAATCTGTTCGAGGCTGCGCGCAGGAAGGGCGTCAAGCGGGTGGTGTTCGCGTCGTCAAACCATGCGGTCGGCTTTTACCCGCGCCATCACCGCATCGGCACCAACGTGACGCCGCGCCCCGACAGCCGCTACGGCGTGAGCAAGGTGTTTGGCGAGGCGGTCGGCGCGCTCTATGCCGACAAGCACGGGCTCGGAGTCACCTGTCTGCGTATCGGTAATTTCGGCGAGGTGCCGCTGGATCACCGCCGGTTGTCGATCTGGCTGAAGCCGGAGGACCTGGTACAGCTCTGCCGGATCGGGCTCGATCATCCCGACATCCATTTTGAAGTCCTCTACGGCGCCTCCTACAATGAACGTAGCTGGTGGGACAACCACCGCGCTTACGACCTCGGCTATCGCCCGACCGGCCGCGGCGAAGATCACCGCGAGCACGCGATGGCCGAACAGGCCAGGCTCAAGCCTGATCCGGTTGGCGACTTTTATCAGGGTGGCGCGTTCTGCGGCATGGAGTTCGACGGGGACAAGAGCCGGATCGTGGACTGGAAGTGACGGCCGTCAATCCGCGCTCTTCTCCCCCGCGATCCGCCCGAGATAATCCGACTTGCTGAATTGCATGTGGTCGACGCAAAGCTGTGCGAAGGCCCAGCTGTCGCGGCCGCGCAACAGGTCGATCATGTATTCGTGCTGGCGGCGCGACAGCGCCAGGCCTTCGGCGTCGGCGAGATTCTTCGCCCGCATCGGAAGGGTCAGGTTCATGTAGTCCTGCAGCGAGCGCACCAGATAGGGATTGCCGCAGGCGGAGAACAGCGCGACATGAAAGGCGTCGTTGGCTTCATGGATGCCGCGCAGGTCCTGCGCGTCGGCCCTGGCGCAGTATTGCCGCTGCAGCTCGGTGAGCTGCTCGATCAGGCTGGCAGGCGCGGGCAGGGCGACCATCAGCGCTGCCTGACGCGTCAGCATTTCCCGCACCTCGTAGATCTGGCGGACCTCCTCGCTCGAATAGCAGCGCACGGTGGCGCCGATATTCTTTTCGCGCAGCACGATCCCCTGGCGCTCCAGCTGGAACAGCCCCTGCCGTACGAAATGCCGGCTGGCGTGGTAGCGCGCCATCAAGCTGTCCTCGACCAGCCGCGAGCCCGGTGCGAAGCGGCCGAAGATGATGTCCTCCTCCAGCCGGCGGATCACGTCGGCCTGTTCTTCCTCGCGCGAGAGCGGGGACGTTTCCGGTGACGCTACCTGTGTGCTCATGGGCGCTCACTTGGGATCATGGCCGAAGTCAGCACGGGACGGCATTCATTGTCAATAATGACGGCTTTCTGCTTTCGTTTCCACAGATTCGTTGGTCCTGATTATCAAAGATTGACAATAATTCTGCGAACTTCATAAGTGAGGAAACGAAAGGAATTAACACGATGGCCGACGGGCTACGCAAGGGTTTGACCAGTTACGGCGATGCCGGCTTTTCGCTGTTCCTGCGCAAGGCCTTCATCAAGGCGATGGGCT
>NZ_JAUYAN010000339.1 GCF_030693485.1 Bradyrhizobium sp.
GAGGACAGCCGCAACAACTTCGTCGTCGGCATGATCTCCAACGGCGAAGGCTGGCACAACAACCACCACGCCGACCCGCGCTCGGCGCGCCATGGCCACCAATGGTGGGAAATGGACAATACCTGGCTGACCATCCGATTCCTGGAACGGATCGGGCTGGCCACCGACGTGGTGCCGCCCAGCGCGCATCTCAGGGGACGACGCGGCGCCGCCAGGCTGGTCACGCGCGGATCGGACGGCGTTCCGGTCGATTAGAGGCCGGCCGGGAGGGCGACGGGTCGCCGAACCAAAAATTTCGAAAACAACCCCATGTACAGTAAGCAAGGGGGTCGTCGGCGTGGATACTTTGCCCGCGAAAACATTTTGACACGTCGGGCAAATCACCGGCACTATTTTAGGATCGCGCCTTTCAGGACCGCTCATGACGCTGCAGAAAGGCTGCTGGCAAAGACAGTGACTGCGCTGGTTCAACGTTCAAAGTTCTGATTACTGAACGGAGACGACTTGGGTATCTGGATGCGGATATACCCAACTTGACCCGCCTCGTGGCAGCTGTTGCATCCGGCCGTCAGTTCATCGAATGCCCTGACGTAGAGTGAGTGGTCTTTCTTGTTCGCCGCTTCCATCAAGCGTCTCAGAGGCTGGGCTACGAGCGCGATGTTATCAATCGGAAGACTCCGGTAAAATCCACTTGCGACATAGAAATCCCTTTCGAGCTTTTGAGCTTCATAGTTGAGCAAATCCCAGTTCTTTGCCTTTCCGATGGACCACAACTTGATATGGCGCAGCTGGATGTTTGCCATAATGTTGGCAAGTGTCGAAACAGCCGGTTCGGAGGCAAATGGAGGCGTAGCAAATGGCACATCTTCGGCAGCCATTGCTGGCGCGAGCATCAAGCTCAAGATCAAAAAAGCTGCCGGAAAACGCTTCACTGCTAAGCTCCCTGCCCTACCGATAGTAACTTTCAAATCCGCAACATGGATCAGCGGCAGGTCGATGCGTGACTGGCGCGAATTCGGAAGGCTTACTTCCGCATTAGGTGCTTGGTCGGCGTCACCGTGCTGGCGGGCACAGCCTCCGAGATCGAGAACGTCAGCCAGGTGTTCCAGCCGGACGCCCGGTTGGCGGCGTCGAACTCGCCATATCCCTTCAGGCCGAGAAACACATGGTTGGCTCCGATCGGGAAAATATATCCGACCTGCGGACCAATGCCGAGCACGCGGGAGCGGAAGCCGCCGAGCGCGGCCGGCTGTCCGAAGTCGTCGGTGATCTGCTGGTAGGCGTAGCCGACGAAACCGACGAAGACCTGCTTCGACAGGAACTTCGACGCGCCCCAGTCGAAATGGAAATCGATGCCGCTTCGATACTGCGTATCGGGATTCGTGAAATTGTAGGTGAAGCCGCCGACGCCCGAAAATTCAGTGCCGGTCGTGGGGTTCAGATAGGTGTAGCCGCCGCCGAAGTCGATGGCGCCGTGGCCGAGGCCGATGTTGGAGAGCCGGCCCGGATTGTAGTCGCCGACCGGAACGGCGCCTGTGCCGTAAACCATATAGTTGTGGACGCCGTTGTTCCACTTCAGCTTCAGGGTCGGATAGAGGTCGCCGTAGGAGACGAGCGCGTCCTCAAGGAAACCGTTGCGCGTGGTCACGATCGGTCCCGCCGCCGTCGTCAGCGTGCCGGAGAGGCTCGCGGAATTTCGGCCGTAGACGCTGGCGAGCGTCGCCGACAGCTGGCCGCCGAGCACCGGCGTCGCGAAAGTATAGGTCGGCGCGATCAGCATCAGGTCGGCCTGGCCGCGCAAGGCGACGTTCAGATCGATGTTGACGGTCGGGGAAAATCGTCCGACCTGGAATTCACGCGACGCGGCGGCTGCGCCCGACGCCCCCACGTTGGCGTGGTAGTAGATGGCAGCGATCGACCAGCCGGGCGTGACAGGCGTTGCGGCGAGGCTGCCGTACAGCCCCGGCAGCCAGAACGAAATGCCGCTTTCGTCGGCGCGCGCCGTTTGCGGGGAAAACACCACAAGCGCGGTGAAGGCGAGAGCACCGGTCAGCCGGGGCACGGTCAGAATGCTGCTTTTCATGGTCCTCACCTTTCAGCTATCCAGTAGTCTCGGTTAGTCTCGTTGGCTCTGCAACATCCGAGTACTCAATCGGACAGTCCCTGCTTCAATACCAATTTGTCGTGCTGCACATGACGAAAGAAAGCTATTGCTGAAGTTCAATTTCTCCGGGCCGCCAGGTCTTGTCGAACCAGGGCTGTGTCGGACCATAGAGGCGCAACAGGGTGTTCCAGCTCGTACCAGGGACCGTCTGCACCCAGTTCTTTTCCTGCCCCGCGGGAGCCTTTGGGCCGAAGAAGACGTCCACCGAACTGTCGGCGTTCACCTTGAGACCCTCGGTTTGGCTACCGACCGTCGGGAATTGCTGATCAGTCTGGATCATCGAACGTGTCTGATTGTCGTAGAGGATGACCGACCAGAAATTCTTGATCGGAATATTCGGCGGCAAATGCAGCTTGTACGACTTTCCCCCATCAAGCGCATCCCCCTTCGAGTCGACGAAGGCTGCCATGTATTGCGAGCCTTCGCCAACGGTTTTTGAATCCATCGCTGGCGTCACCCCGGTCGCATAGAAGAAAAAACCCGAGTAACCGTTCAACTTACGGGCGCCCTTGTCCTCAAACTTGTATCCGCCGATAAAGCCAAGCCGCCAATTGCTCTTGCTGTCGGGATAATAATAGCC
The DNA here is from genome assembly GCF_030693485.1 of Bradyrhizobium sp. Lineage (GTDB taxonomy): Bacteria > Pseudomonadota > Alphaproteobacteria > Rhizobiales > Xanthobacteraceae > Bradyrhizobium. The sequence continues at coordinate 2,745 of NZ_JAUYAN010000339.1, forward strand.
GTCGGATCCTCGCCACTTGTACATTGTGGCGCGCGCCGTGGCGTCACCGACGACGGCCGCTTCGTTCAGTATCTTCTTCATGCGGTCGTCGGGCGCGAACGGCTTGCCCTTCGCAATTCCAATTGATGCCCAGAAGCCGAGAGTCGTGGGGTCGACGCTGTCGGTCGGTTCATCCTGCACGACTTTGTTGAGGAGTTCCCAGAACCGATAGTCCGCCGGCCCGACCATGTTGAACGGCTTGCCGGACATATTGACGAAATTGAGCTTCGGCGGATTGGCCGCCTGCTTCAGCGGGTAGATCTTCGTGAATTTCTTGACGGCATCCACGCCCGGCTTCGGATCACCATTGACCAGGAAGCTCCGCCAGGCCGTCCAGACGCTGAACGAGTTCGGACGAATGATGAAGTAGCCTTTCGGCACCTCACCCTTGTAGCCGGGCGGCAAGAAAAGGTATTTCCCGCCCTTCCCTCGATCCGGACCTGTGAGGCCGATGTCACCATTCCAATTATACCACATGTCATCGGCCAACCCGAGCACCTTGGGAGGGGCTTCGACGACGATGGGTCCGTCATGGAGGTCCAGCCAAAACCAGGTGTAGGGCGTGTTGTTGTTGGCAGTGAGCTCAGTGGTGCGAGAGTCGACCAATGTCTCCCAGATCGGCACGGTCGTGTTCGCGGGGCCGATTTTCAGAATGTTGTCGCGGTTGGCGACCTGGTTCACCACCGGCAGCGCCAGCAGATAGGCCTGGACTCCGCGCTGGAAGTCGAGATTGTCATACAGCTTGTCGACGGTCGCCGCGTCGGGAAAACCGCCGAAGAAATTCAGGGTCCCAAGGCGCGTTTCCACCTTGTCGGGAATAGCAACACCCGGGGGGGCGGGCGTTTGCATCTTGTATTGCTGTGCATTTGCAGCAAATGCCGAAAGCGCCATGAAGGAAAGTGCAGAGACCGCTACTCTAACTGGTTTCATCGTATTCTTGCCTTTTCAAAAGCCTGGCAACTCGCGGCGCAATGAAGGCGCGGCGCAAATCCCTGTCACTTATGCGCCGCAAGTCTTCTCAATCGGACAGACCCTTCTTCAGCACCGCCGCCTTGCGGCCCTGTACAGCTTCCTCACTGTCGGCCTTCTTCATTTCTTTCAACTCGATCGTCACCTGACCGATCTTGCCGGTAAACTTGAACGGCACCTTGTAGGCCTCGGTGACCGGAGTGCCTTCATCGGCGCCAACGTCAGCGCCTTCGTCCGCCGAGAAACCACAGCATTGGGTACGTTCGATACGGCCAGTGGCAACGCTCTTGCCGTTGACGAAGATCGTACCAACGCCGCCCTTGCCGATGCCGCCGCCGTCATAGACAAACTCGAAGCGGATATTTGCCTTGCCGGGAGACAACGCCTGCTTGGCGGCTACGGTGTAGCGCTGCAGGCCGAGGAAATTATAGGTGTAGGATGGCTTGCCATCCTTCAGGTACAGGCTCCAGCCCCCGAACCTGCCGGCCTGGGCAAGAATAGCTCCGCTTGCTCTGGCCTTCGGAACTTCAATATCGGCTGTGATCGCATGCGAACGATTTTTCGTATTGATGAAGACGTTCTCGGACATCCCGATCATGCCCTCGTGAACCGTCAGCGATGTACGGCCGGCCATCAAATCGGGCCGCCCGACCATGGCCGCGTTCAGCCGTTCCAAAGTCCGATCGTCGAGCGGCAGTACCGAATATTTGACCGCTTCGCTGAGGAAGAGCTCCTGAAGAGCCTTCAATTTCTCGGGGTTCTTCGCAGCCAGATCGTTCGTCAGGCTGAAGTCCGAGCGCGTGTCGTACAACTCCCAGATATCCTGCTCGAGCGGCCTGCGATTCTTGGTTTCCCAGGCGGCCCGATGAATCGTGCCGGCCAACCAGCCATCGTTGTAAATCGCACGGTTGCCGAAGATTTCGAAGTACTGCGTCGTATGCGTGCTCGGCGCCTTGGCATTGGCAAAGCTGTAAGCCATGCTTACGCCTTCGATGGGAGTCTGTGGCGTTCCATTCACGCTCTTTGGCTCGGGCAGCTTCGCGGCTTCGAGAATCGTCGGTGCGACATCGATGACATGGTGCCACTGCGAGCGCACCTCGCCCTTCGCCGCAATGCCCTTGGGCCAATGCACCACCATGCCGTTACGAGTGCCGCCATAGCTCGAGGCGACCTGCTTGGTCCAGGCGAAGGGCGTGTCACCCGCGACCGCCCAGCCGGCAGCGTAATGGCTGTATGTCATCGGGCTGCCGAGTTCATCGTAATGCTTGAGGATGTCCTGAACGCTCTCTTGCACTCCGTTGAAGTAGGTCATCTCGTTGAACAGGCCGTTCATGCCGCCTTCGGCGCTCGCCCCGTTGTCGCCGACGATATAGAATACCAGTGTGTTGTCGAGTTGCCCGGTCGCCTTGATGGCGTCGACCAGCCGTCCGATCTCGGTGTCGGCGTATTCGCCGAAGCCGGCGAAGACTTCCATCTGGCGGGCAAACAGTTTTTTCTCGTCAGGGCTCAGCTTGGCCCAATCCTTGATGGCTTCGGGCTTGGGCGCAAGCTTCGTGCCGGCAGGCACCACGCCCAGCTTGATCTGCCGCGCCAGCGTCTCCTCACGCAGCTTGTCCCAGCCTTGGTCAAACTTGCCCTTGTACTTCGCGATCCATTCTTTGGGCACGTGATGCGGCGCATGGGTCGCTCCCGGCGCGAAGTACATGAAGAACGGCTTATCCGGCGTCAGCGACTTCTGGTACTGCATCCAGCCGATCGCCTTGTTGGTCATGTCCGTCATGAAATGATAGTTGGGGTCTTTCGACGGCTCGACCTGGGTCATTCCATCGTAGATCAACGGCGCCCATTGGTTGGTTTCGCCGCCCATGAAACCGTAGAACTTGTCGAAGCCCTGGCGGGTCGGCCAACGGTCGGTCGGGCCGGAGGGACTCACCTCCCACGCAGCGGTCTCGTGGTTCTTGCCGAAATGGGCGGTGCTGTAGCCGTTCAGCCTTAGCATCTCCGCTACGGTGGCTACGCTGTTGGGGCGCTGTCCGGTCTGCCCCGGGAAGGTCGTCGCAGTTTCCGCAATCGAACCGAAATTGTTCATGTGATGGTTGCGGCCCGAGAGCAGGGCCGATCGGGTCGGCGAGCAGAGCGCCGCGGTGTGGAACTCGTTGTAGCGGAGCCCTTCGTTGGCCAGACGATCCACGGTCGGCATCTTGATGGGTCCGCCGAACGCGCTGGACTGGCCGAAACCCATGTCGTCGATCAGCACGACGAGCACGTTGGGCGCATTGGTGGGCGCCTTGACCTCGAATCGCGGCGGCGGCGTCGCATTGCGCGCATCGAACACGGTGGAGTGCGGATACTTGGGCTCGGGAATCGGCAGCACGGTGCGATCGGTCGGAAGCACCACCCCCGGTGAGACGGCCTGCTGCGCGTTCGCCGGAATTGCCAGCAGCGCGAAGGAAAGCGCGGCGACCGCCGTCGTTATAATACCATTCATACTACTGCCTCCGCGAAAGGAAGAACGGCAAATGAGTTGACCACGTTCAATCTGTTGGAAATACGCGGGACGCGGAAGCCCGCATCCCGGGAATCGGCTCCAGCCGTTCAGCGGCCGTATCAGCGCCAGCCGACGCGATTGACTGGACCGCCGCGATTCATCGGCGTTCCCCGAACTCCGACGCCGGGAGTTACCACGGCGCGCGCGTCCGGCCGTGGCCGCAGCACGACCCCGGGCCTGACGACGCATCCGACGGGATATGAGACATACTGGCAGTAGACCACCGCACTGGCCTTTTCAGTGCTTGAGGTGACGAAGCCGGCTACCAGCCCGGTGGTCAGCAGTGCCGACAATGCAATCGATAGCTTCATCCTGGCGTCCTCCATTGTTCAGTTCCAAGCATAATAAGATTGGACGATCCGTAAATTGAGGCAGATCAAACCACTTGAGAGCGTGAATATCGCGCAATGCCAATTGAACTCACTTCTTCCGTTCGACGGGAGTGCTTGCATGGCATCCTCCTTGCCTCCACTTGACACGATGCCGGTGCGGCCGATGATGGTGCAGTAGTCCGGCGTAGAATTGCGTGATCGCGGTTGGACGACAGGCTAAAAAAAAGGCGCTCCTTGGCACGCAAGCGACGCAAATCAGGCCGCAAAACACCGAAGGCGCCTGTGTCCTTGCCGGTTTCGTCGCCCCTGAATCCAGAGCCCATGCGGCAAGATCATACCATCGTGCCGAAGCGCGCGCTCTGGATCGCGCTGGCGGTCGCGGCGGCCGCCGTCTTCGCTTTCGGTGGCGCCTTCCAATTTTTCATTCAGAGCGGACCGGCTTCGCAGGTCCAGCGCCCGGCCGTCGCCGGCTTCGTCGGCAGCGAGACCTGCGCGGGGTGCCACCAGGCCGAAGCCAAATTGTGGAATGTCTCCCAACACAAAGCGGCAATGCAACACGCCACCGACAAGACAGTGCTCGGCAACTTCAACAATGCAAGCTTCGAGTACTACGGCGTAAGTTCCCGCTTCTTTCGCAAGGACGGAAAATTCCTGGTCGAGACCGACGGCCCGGACGGCAAGCTTGCCGTGTTCGAGGTGAAGCACACCTTCGGCATCGATCCGCTGCAGCAATATCTGGTCGAGTTTGCCGACGGCCGCTTGCAGGCGCTGTCGCTCGCTTGGGACAGCCGGCCGCAGGACAAGGGCGGCCAGCGCTGGTTTCACCTCTCCCCCAATGAGGAGATCAGACATAGCGATATCCTGCACTGGACCAAACTGAACCAGAACTGGAATTTCATGTGCGCGGAATGCCACTCCACCGGCGTCGCCAGGAATTACGACGCCAAGGCCGATCGCTTCGCAACATCGTGGGCGGAGATCAGCGTGGGCTGCGAGGCCTGTCATGGCCAGGGTTCGGCTCACGCTTCATGGGCGCGCGGACAGCAGGGCTGGTGGCCGTTCGGCAGGCGCGACGATTCGAGCAAGGGACTTATGGTGCGTTTCGACGAGCGCCGCGGCGTCGGCTGGCCGATCGACGCGCAGACCGGGACCGCCAGACGCAATGCAGCGCCGGCCACATTGCGCAAGGAGGTCGAGACCTGCGGCCTTTGCCACGCACGGCGCGCCGGATTCCACGCAGAATGGGTCCCTGGCCAGTGGCTGTCGCAAACCCATGCGGTCGAGACGCTCGCGCGCAACACCTATCACCCTGACGGACAGATCCGTGATGTCGAGGAGCCGTATAATTATACCCCGTTCAAGCAGGGCAAGATGTTTGCCGCCGGCGTCACTTGCAGCGATTGCCACGAGCCCCACAGCGCGAAACTTCGAGCTTCAGGAGAAGGTGTCTGCCTGCAATGTCATGCCCCCGACAAATTCGCCGGCGTCAAGCATCGCCACCATGCCGGCGTCGATCCACCGCCGACCTGCGTATCGTGCCACATGCAGGCCCGGACCTACATGGTCGTCGATCCCCGCCACGATCACGCCTTTCGAGTTCCGCGGCCGGATCTTTCGGTCAAGATGGGGACACCGAACGCGTGCAACGACTGCCACCGCGACAAGCCGGCGCAATGGGCCGCTACCGCGATCGAGCATTGGTACGGCCCCGACCGCAAGGGCTTTCAGACCTATGGACCGTCATTCCATGCGGCGCGCACCGGCCAGGCCGATGCCGCCGCGCTTCTTTCCGTCCTTGCCGCGGACCGCGATGCGCCGGCCGTGGCGCGCGCAAGCGCACTCGGCGAACTTGCCTCGCGCGTCACGCCGGCGAATATCGCGGCGGCACGCACCGCGATCGCCGATCCCGATCCGGTGGTACGGATCGGCGCCCTCGACATGCTGGAGAACGTCCCCGCCGATCAGGTCTGGCCCTTTGTTTCCCCGCTATTGTCCGATCCCGTCCGCGGTGTACGCATCAGGGCAGCCTCGCTGCTCGCGAACGTGCCTACCGCAAGCCAGCCCGAACGGGACCGCGCTGCCTTTGATCGGGTGGCCGCCGAATTCATCGCGGCGCAACGTGCCAATGCCGAGCGGCCGGAAGCCCGCACGGCGCTTGCAAATTTCCTTGCGCAGCGAGGTCTGAGTGCCGATGCCGAGACGGAATACAAGGCCGCGCTGAAGCTCAGCCCGCAGTATGCGACGGCGGCGATCAATCTGGCTGACCTCTATCGCCAGCGTGGCCGGGATGGCGACGGCGAAACTGTGCTTCGCGCGGCGCTCGCGGCATCGCCCCGCGATGCAGCCGCGCACCACGCACTCGGCCTGACCCTGACGCGACTGAAGAGGACGGCCGACGCGCTCGTCGAGTTTCGGAGAGCCACCGAGCTGGAGCCGGATGATGCACGCTACACCTATGTCTACGCCGTCGCGCTCCATTCCGGCGGACAGCGCGATGAAGCTATCGTGGTCCTGAAGGAAACGCTGCGGAGCCATCCCAACGATCGCGAGGTTCTGCAGGCGCTCGTTTCCTTCAGTCGCATGGCAGGGAATGCAACGGCGGCGCTCGGTTATGCCGAGCAACTCGCAATCGTCGCGCCGGGTGACAAAGACCTTGCGGCGGTGATTCTCGAACTTCGCAGGGCTGCCAAGTCGCAGCCACAATGACCGCTATGGGTCAAAGGACTAAACCGCTCGCGCGGTAGTGCTCCGCCGCCAGGTGCGCGCCGCGCCACCTTCATGGGGCCGGCATCCGCAAACCTTCATATTCGCGACAGAGTCGCAACAGCAGCAAGTCCCCGCGATGTCCTCTATGCAACCGCAAGCGGAAGTCAATTCAGTGGGTTGGTGGCTTTGCGGCAGGACATTGCGGCTTGTTGGTAACGCCTTGGATGTGTGCCGGGCATTCGACGTAACCCCGCCTCACGCCAGCCGTCAGCGCGGAAACTCCACCATCGCCTCGCCCGTCGCGACCTTCTCGCCCATCTGGTTGCGCACCATGACGTCGATAGGACCCAGCGCGAATTCGCCGTGACCTGCTTCGATTTGACGATGCCGGTCGGCTGGATGGTGTCGCCCGGTTTGACCGGCTTGACCCAGCGGGTTTCGAGGCGGCGGTGGATGGCGCCGGCGGGGTAGGCCCAGTCGGTGATCATGCGCGAGATCAGGCCGAAATTGTTCATGCCGTGCATGATGATGCCGCCGAAACTGGTCTTGCCGAAACTGCCCTTCATGTATTCGTCGTCGAGATGCAGCGGATTGTAGTCGAGCGAGCCGTCGCAGAACAGCCGGATGGATTCGCGGCTGACCGCGAATTTCGGCCCGTCGATGCTGTCGCCTTCGCCGAGATTTTCGAACGTGGTGGTCATGATTTCCCTCGCGTCATTCCGGCCGGATGGTCCAGCCGCGGCCGGAGCAGATCACGTCGCCGTGCTGGTTGAAGAAGACATTGTCGTGCACCACGAACAGCCGTTCGCGCTTGATGAACTTGTCGAGCGCGCGGGCCTGCAGCGTGATGACGTCGCCGGGGCGCGCGGGAATGTTGTAGCTCCAGGATTGCCCGGCATTGACCGTGCCCGGCGAGCGCATCCAGTCGTCGGCCGGGGTGCAGGCGAACATCAGCAGGATGTGGATCGACGGCGGCGCGATCAGCCCGCCATAGCGCGTGGTCCTGGCGTAGGCTTCGTCGAAATAGATCGGGTGGTCCTCGCCGACGGAAGCGCAGTAGAGCTCGATGGCGTCGCGCGTCAGGGTGTAGGGAATGGTCTTGCGCGGCACGCCGGGGACGATGTCGTCCCAGACCTTGCGCAGATTGGCGTGTTTCCAGAAATCGGTTTCGAAGGCTTCCGCCTGCGCCATCGCATCCTCCCTTTCCCGCCGCTATGATGAGGCCGGCTCGTTATGCCGCCTTGCGGAATTTGTTATATAGTATAATCAATTCGCGACCTTGTAAAATCAAGCCGACTTTGAGATCAAGCCGCCCTGCCGGGGAAACAACATGCCCAAACTGAAGCTGCCCAACATCGACGACGTCGTGGCGATCGATATCCACACCCACGCCGAGGAACCCTGCGGCATGCATGGCGACGACGGCTATGACGATTTCCAGGCGAAGATGGCCGACTACTTCAAGTCGCCGAACAAGCATCCGCCGACCGTGCAGGAAACCGCGGCCTATTACCGCGCCAAGAAGATCGCCGCCGTGATCTTCCCGGTCGATGCCGAGCGCGAGACCGGGTTCCGGCGCTACAACAATTACGAGATGCTGGAGATCGCGTCGGAGAATTCCGACGTGCTGATCCCGTTCGCCAGCATTGACCCGCACAAGGGCAAGCTCGGGGTTCGCGAGGCGAAGAAGCTGATCGAGGAATACGGCGTCCGCGGCTTCAAATTCCATCCGACCATGCAGGGCTTTTACCCCAACGACCGCATGGCCTATCCGCTGTATGAGGCCATCAACGATGGCGGCGCGATCGCGCTGTTTCACACCGGCCAGACCGGCGTCGGCAGCGGCATGCCCGGCGGCATGGGGATGCGGCTGAAATACTCCAACCCGATGTACATGGACGACGTGGCGGCGGATTTCCCCGACCTCAGGATCATTCTCGCGCACCCGTCATTTCCCTGGCAGGAAGAGGCGCTGTCGGTCGCGACCCACAAGCCCAACGTCTATATCGACCTGTCGGGCTGGTCGCCGAAATACTTCCCGCCGATCCTGGTGCGCTACATCAACACCATGCTGCAGGACAAGATGCTGTTCGGCTCGGACTGGCCGGTGATCACGCCGGACCGCTGGCTGTCGGATTTCGCCAAGCTGGAGATCCGCGACGAGGTGCGGCCCAAGGTGCTGAAGGCCAACGCGCGGAA
>NZ_JAUYAN010000341.1 GCF_030693485.1 Bradyrhizobium sp.
GTCCGCGCGGTCAATCCGGTCGAGGCCGCGGCGGTCGCCGCCGTGGTCGCCGGCATGCCGGATCCCGCCGTGCTGCTCGACCGCGCCGGCCGCGTCCTCCATCTCAACGCGGCGGCGGCGCAGCTCGCGCCGGCCCTGCGCAAGAACGAGCTGGCACAATTCGCGCTGCGCTCGCCCGAGATCATCACCGCGCTGCGCGAAGCCATCGCGACCTCGGAAAGCCGGCGCGCCACCTATCTGGATCACGTGCCGGTCGATCGCTGGATGGAGTTGATCATCACGCCGGTGCCGGTGCCGACTTTGTTCGGCGGCGCCGACAAATGCATGCTGATGACGTTCCACGATCAGACGCCGCTGCGCCGGGTCGAGGAAATGCGCGCCGATTTCGTCGCCAATGCAAGCCATGAGCTGCGCACCCCGCTGGCCGCGCTGTCGGGCTTCATCGATACGCTGCAGGGGCCGGCCAAGGACGACGCCAAGGCGCGCGAGCGCTTTCTCGGCATCATGCACAACCAGGCGAAGCGGATGGCGCGGCTGATCGACGACCTGTTGTCGCTGTCGCGGGTCGAACTGTCCGCCCATGTTCGCCCCGACACGCTGGTGGATCTCGTCTCCATCATCCGCCAGGTCGCGGACGGGCTGGAGCTGCTGGCGCGCGAGCGCAAGGTCACCATCGACATCGAGCTACCGGATACGCCGGTGACGATTGCGGGCGACCGCGAGGAATTGCTGCGGCTGTTCGAGAACCTGATCGAGAACGCGCTGAAATATGGCGCGTCCGGCGGCAAGGTGGTGGTTTCGCTCAGTCAGGCGCTGTCGGGCGAAGGCGCCGCGGAAGTCCGGGTCATGGTGCGCGATTTCGGCCCCGGCATCGCGCCCGAGCATCTGCCGCGGCTGACCGAACGGTTCTACCGGGTCGATGTCGGCGACAGCCGCGCCCAGGGCGGCACCGGCCTCGGACTATCGCTGGTGAAACATATTCTTAACCGCCATCGCGGCCGGCTGTTGATCGAAAGCGTGCCCAAACAGGGCGCGACCTTCACCGCGGCTTTTCCCCAGGCCAAGCCTTCGGAAGCGATACAAATCCAAGCAATTTCAATCGCTTGACTGTGTCATCCAACCGTCACGAAACCTTCGTAAAAGCTCCGTGTACCGCCCCTAAACGGACGGCGTGAGCGCAGTCGGGCGCCGTCTGGGCGCTTCGTTCACCAGATGGAGACAACCATGAATTTCATGAAAGCTATCGTCGCTGCCGGCCTGGTGGCCGCATCGACGTCGGCATTCGCTGCCGACATCACCGGCGCGGGCGCGACCTTCCCATTCCCGCTCTATTCGAAGTGGGCCGACGCCTACAAGAAAGAGACCGGCAACGGTCTGAACTATCAGTCGATCGGTTCCGGCGCCGGCATCAAACAGATCATGGCCAAGACCGTGACCTTCGGAGCCACCGACATGCCGCTCAAGCCTGAGCAGCTCGAAAAGGAAGGCATGATCCAGTGGCCGCAGGCGATGGGCGCCCTGGTCCCGGTCATGAACCTCGAAGGCATCAAGCCGGGCGAAATGGTATTCACCGGTGAATTGCTCGGTGACATCTATCTCGGCAAGGTCAAGACTTGGAATGACCCGGCGATTGCCAAGCTCAATCCGAAACTGAAGCTGCCCACCGACGCCATCACCGTGGTGCGCCGTTCGGATGGCTCCGGCACCACGTTCCTGTGGACCGATTATCTGTCGAAGACCAATGCCGAATGGAAAGCCAAGGCAGGCTCCGGCACCGCGGTCGAATGGCCGACCGGCGTTGGCGCCAAGGGCAACGAAGGCGTTGCCGGCAATGTCGGCCAGACCAAGAACTCGATCGGCTACGTCGAATACGCCTACGCCAAGCAGAACAAGCTGACCTACGGCGCCGTTATCAACAAGGCCGGCAAGACCGTACAGCCGACGATGGCGTCGTTCCAGGCCGCGGCTGCCAACGCCGACTGGGCGGGTTCCAAGAACTATTTCGTGATTCTGACCGACCAGGTCGGCGAAGCCTCCTGGCCGATCACCGGCGCGACTTTCATCCTGATGCACAAGGACCCCGCCGACAAGGCAGCCGCCAAGGAAGCCATCAAGTTCTTCAAATGGGCTTTCGAGAAGGGCGACAAGATGGCGGAGGAACTCGATTACATCCCGATGCCCGAGAGCGTAGTCAAGCAGATCGAGAAGACCTGGTCGGCCGACATCAAGAGCTGATCTTTCCTGCCTGTCCCGGCCGCGGTGCAGCCTTCCCGCTGCTCCGCGGAGCCGGCCCAAACAAGATCCCGGATCGGTGACGCGACGCACCATTGCGCGCTACCGATTCAAGGTACGTGACAGATCGCGAAAACAGTATAAGTACAGGGGATTGGCGTGGCAGACATGGCCGTTCAGAGCGATGCGATGGAATCCGCCGGCCCATATGATCGTGCCAAGGCGCTCAGCGCCTTCAAATTCGGCGACGTCACATTCTACTGGATCACCCGCGCCTGCGCGATCTCGGTTTTGCTCATCCTCGGCGGCATCATTATCTCGCTGATCGTGGGCGCTTGGCCGGCGATCATGGAGTTC
>NZ_JAUYAN010000172.1 GCF_030693485.1 Bradyrhizobium sp.
CCGTCAAGCCATTGCGCAGGGAATGTCGGATGTTCTCCGCTGCCCTGTATGCTCGTGTGCAGCCTTTTTCGTACGACTTCGCACACGAGACCGCGGGTGCAGCGCGCATCCGGCATTCCCTGCTCCCTCGTTCTTGAGGGACAACGACAGGCATACCTCGGGCGAATCGTGCCGCGAGATGGCGGGCGTGTGCGTTGTTCTTTTCCCTTCTCCCCTTGTGGGAGAAGGTGGCGCGCGGAGCGCGCCGGATGAGGGGGATCTATCCGCGGGCAGAACTGCGCGTCGAGGGAAGACCGCACCTTGCTCGCCGCTGTTTTATCTCACCCCAGCAACACCGCATCCGCGCCGTTCACGGCCTCGGCGCTGTCCATCACCGTGCGCTCCAGTGCGCCCGCCTGCACCGTGATGTTCTCGGCGAAGAACCGCGCCAGCGTGACATAGCGTGCGGGATCGCCGGCGCCTTCGCCGAGATCGCGGGCGGCGAGCGCCTCGCCGGCCAGCATGCAGCCGCCGAGTGTCGAGCCGAACAGCCGCAGATAGGGCGTCGCACCCGCCAGCGCCTCGTTCGGCGCCGACGTGACGTGCTCCAGCAACCACTTGCTGGTGCGCTCCAGCGCGCCCAGCGCGTCGCGCAGCTTTGCGCCGGTGGTGCCGAACGCCGGATCGTTGGAGGCTTCGACCCTGCTGACGATGCCGGCGAGTTCGTCGAGCAGGGCAAACACCGAGGCGCCGCCATTGGCGGCGAGCTTGCGCGTGACGAGATCGATCGACTGGATGCCGTTGGTGCCTTCATAGATTGCGGTGATGCGGGCATCGCGGTAATGCTGTGCGGCGCCGGTTTCCTCGATGAATCCCATGCCGCCATGGATCTGCACGCCGAGCGACGACACCTCGTTGCCGATATCGGTGGAAAACGCCTTTGCAATGGGCGTCAGCAACGCCGCGCGCGCCGCGGCGTCGCCGCGCACCCTGGCGTCGGTCGCCCGCGCGGCGACGTCCATCGCGACAGCGGTGGCATAGCAGATGGTCCGCGCCGCGGCGGTCAGCGCGCGCATCTGCATCAGCATCCGCTTGACGTCGGGATGCACGATGATGGGGTCCATCCCGTCGCCCTTCTTGCCGGCGGCGCGGCCCTGGCGGCGCTCCTGCGCGAAGGCCAGCGCCTGCTGGTAGGCGCGGTCGGCAATCCCGACGCCTTCGAGGCCGACGCCGAGCCGGGCCTGGTTCATCATCGTGAACATGCAGAGCATGCCGCGGTTTTCCTCGCCGATCAGGTAGCCGACCGCGCCGCCGTGATCGCCCATCGTCATGGTGCAGGTCGGCGAGGCATGCATGCCGAGCTTGTGCTCGACACCGGAGGGATAGATGTCGTTGCGCATCCCGAGCGAACCGTCGGCGTTGACCATGAACTTCGGAATCAAAAACAGCGAAATGCCCTTGGTGCCCGCGGGCGCATCGGGCAATCGGGCCAGCACGAAATGCACGATGTTGTCGGTCATGTCGTGGTCGCCATAGGTGATGAAGATCTTGGTGCCCTTGATCCGGTAGGTGCCATCAGGCGCGCGCTCGGCGCGGCTGCGCAGCGCGCCGACGTCGGAACCCGCCTGCGGCTCGGTCAGTTGCATGGTGCCGGTCCATTCGCCGGACACCAGCTTTTCGAGATAGATTTTTTTCAGTTCGTCGCAGCCATGGGCGTCGAGCGCCTCGATCGCGCTCAGCGTCAACAGCGGGCAGAGCCCGAAGGCGATGTTCGACGCGCTCCAGATTTCGGTGCAGACGGCATTGATGGCGAGCGGCAGGCCCTGGCCGCCGAACGCTTCCGGACCCGACACCGCGTTCCAGCCCGCCGCGATCCAGCGCTGATATGCATCGGGCCAGCCGGGGGCGGTAGTGACCTTTTTGTCCTCAAGCTTGATGCCGTGCTCGTCGCCAACCCGGTTGAGCGGCGCCAGCACGTCGGAGGCGAACTTTCCGGCTTCCTCCAGCACGGCGGCGGCGATGTCGCCGTCGAAATCGCCGTAATGGCCGGCTTTCACGGCGGCCTGCAGGCCCGCGCCGTGATTGAGGGCCAGCAGCATGTCGTTGACGGGCGCGCGGTAGGTCATGGCGGTGTCTCGGGCTGGTCGGGACAGGATAAGGAAGGCTGCCGTCTTCCCACGAAACCCGCTTTCTCTCAACTGCCGGCTGACGAAATCAGCGGGGCAGGGAACGACGCTGCGATTTGGGTCGAAATTCACCCGGTTCGCCGGGCTGATACACTTTATCAGGGGCAGACCGCGTCCGGTCCGGTCGAACCGCGAATTTGACCGATAGGCTGTTGAATTGACTGAACTCCCCCTATAGACCGACGTTGCCGGGGAATCCGGGGCGACGCGAGGCGCGCCGCATTCCACACGGTCTGTTGGGGCGTAGCCAAGCGGTAAGGCAGGGGATTTTGATTCCCCCATTCGGAGGTTCGATCCCTCCCGCCCCAGCCAGGCATTGGCGCTTAGAGATTTCGGATCCGGCTTGCAGATGTTGCTTATGTCGAGACCGATCAGGGCCGGCCCTATCCGGCCGCTGTTCTGGATCTGTAGCGGACTCTGCAGTTCAAGTTAATTAACTTGGGATTTCCAACTCAACTTCCTTGGAAGCCTCCTCGACCAGCCAATCCGCGAACGCCTTGACATGTCGCTCTTCGCTGCGCGCTACGATGTAATAGCTGTAACCGGTTGCCACAGGATCTTCGAGTAATCTGACCAATCGTCGCTGCTTCAGATCGTGCTCCACAAGCTTCAGTGCGCTGAGCGCGACACCCTGTCCGGCAATGGCGGCGTCCAGTGCCAGCATCAGATGACTAAAGGAAACGTGATCCAGCTTGTGGTAGCCGCCGATGTCCTTCTTGTTGAACCAGCACGGCCAATGATCCTGGGGGGCAAAGCACAGAAGTTTGACATTGCCGAGGTCGGGAGCGATTGACGCAGCCACTGACGGGGCGCAGACCGCGACAACCGCGTCGGGAAAAAGCGGCACATGCTGCGCGCTACCGGCGCCGTCGCGGCCATGCCGGATTGCGACGTCAAAGGGTTCCTCGGCAAGGTTTATGTAGTGGGCTGAAGCGTCGATAAGGACGCCAACATTCGGATGACGCTCATAAAACCCGGAGAGCCTTGGTACCAGCCAGCGAGTGCAGAGTGTTGGGGCCGCAGTGATACGGACCGTCTGTCGTGGCGTAGGCAGGTGATCTACGGTCTGCTGCAGAAGCCGCAGGACCTGGGCAGAAGTTGCATAGAGTTGCTGCCCTGCGGTCGTCAGCCGAAGCTTCTTGTGCACCCGCTCAAACAGCGGAAGTCCGAGATTGATCTCAAGCGATCGAATTTGCTGGCTAACCGCTCCGGGTGTCACACCCAACTCTTCCGCGGCGCGGTGCAAGTTACCGTGGCGCGCGGAGCACTCGAACACCCTGACGAAATTAAGCGGCGGTAATCGCTTCATTGCTCCATTATTGGATAGTTTCTCTAAACAATCGAGGGAGAAAGTATCGTTGGCGAGGCTGCAAAGCGGGACGTATCGTCGCAATATCGCACGATGCGTTGGGTGTTTGCCTGTACACTAGATGTTGCTGCGCAACAATTTCGTGCAGATGTCTGAACTGGATGCAGCGCGGCTTGCATTGATCTGATGCCGATCCGTGTGTTCGAGTTCGATATGTCTCACAGGGGTAGTGAAAAATGCCGACCTATTACTGCACCAGCATCGAGGGCCGACTGTCGGCGCAACACAAGAGCAAGATCGCATCCGAAATCACTCGCGTGCATGCCGAGGTGACGGGAGCTCCAACCTATTTTGCCCAGGTTATTTTTGACGAGGTCAAACCCGGAAACTACTTCGTTGGCGGAGCGGCCCTGAAGCATGATCAGGTATTCGTTTACGGCCATATTCGCGGCGGTCGCGCCGCGGTCGACAAGACGCGCATGATCAAGCTGATGGCGAAAGCGGTCGGGGTGGCGGCGGGCCTCAAGGACCAAACAGGCGTCTGGGTCTATGTGAGTGAGATGCCAGCGCGGCAGATGATCGAATTCGGCCATTTGCTTCCGGAGGCGGGCGACGAGCCGGTCTGGACTGCGGCTTTGCCGGCTTCCGACCGCCAATTCATGCAGTCAATAGGTCAGCCGGCGGCCGTGAAGTAGGGATTTTTGACAAGAGCAGCGAGATGTAGCGGCTATGCTGGAAGTTTCTGGGCTCTCGAAATCCTTTGGCGGTCTGCTGGCCGTCGACAACGTCGACCTCGGTGTCGGCAAGGGAGCCCTGTTCGGCATCCTCGGCCCCAACGGATCGGGGAAAACCACGCTCTTCAACATGCTGACCGGATTTCTTGAGCCGTCGGCAGGGCAGATCAGGTTTGAGGGGCGCGATCTCGTGGGCAAGTCGCCCGAGAGCATTGTGCGGGCAGGTGTCGCCCGCACTTTTCAGGTCGTTCGCTTCCACAAGGAATCTACCGTCCGTGAAACGGTATGGGCTGCCCAGTCGCTGCATCTGGGTTTTGGCGGCATGTTCCGGACCATGAAATCGCCGTCGCAGCGGGACCTCGCCGCGGAAGTCGATCGGATCCTGGAAAAGACCTGGCTCGAGCCGCACGCCGACCGCCTGGCGCGCGAACTTCCCTTCGGCCTGGTCCGGCAGCTCGAGATCGCGAGGGCGCTCGCGACACGCCCGAAGATACTGCTGATGGACGAGCCGGCATCGGGCATGAATCCGTCTGAGACACGTCAGCTCATGGATGATATCCGCCGGCTGCGGGCCGACGGCCTCACGATCATCCTGATTGAACACGACATCGAGATGGTGCTGGGCCTGTGCGACCGCATCGCCGTGCTCAATTTCGGCCGCAAGATCGCCGAAGGCAGCGCCGACGAAGTAAAGAATAATTCCGACGTTATCGCCGCCTATCTCGGAACAAAGAAAAAGCGCGCCCATGCTTGATGTGCAGGATCTTACGGTCAGCTACGGCGCGATCCGCGCGGTCAGGAACGTCTCGCTAACGGTCAAGGCCGGGGAGGTCGTGACGCTGATCGGCGCCAACGGTGCCGGAAAGACCAGTATCGTCAAGGCGCTTTCGGGCCTGGTGCCCAAGGCATCCGGCCGGACCATGTTTGGCGACACCAATATCAGCTCATTGCCCGCCCATCAGGTTACCCGGCTGGGCCTGGTCCATGTTCCGGAAGGTCGCAAGCTCGTGCCGTCCATGTCGGTCGAGGAAAATCTTATGTGCGGCGCATATTGCCGTTCCGACAAGCAGGAGATCGCCGCCGACCTCGATCAGGTGATGACGCGCTTCCCGCGCCTGCGCGAGCGGCGTCGTCAGCTTGCGGGAACGATGAGCGGCGGGGAGCGGCAGATGCTGGCGATCGGCCGCGGGCTGATGGCGCGTCCGGAACTGCTGATCCTGGACGAGCCGTCGCTGGGCCTCGCGCCGCTGCTCGTCGAGGAGGTCTTCAATATCATTGCCGGCTTGAAGCAGGAGGGCAAGACCATCCTCCTGATCGAGCAGAATGCGCTGGAGGCGCTCAACAGTTCGGACCGCGCCTATGTAATCAGAGTAGGTGAGGTCGTCATGAGCGGACGCTCCAGCGATCTTGTCGATGACCCGGAATTGCGCCGAGCCTATCTCGGCGTGAACTAGCGCGCTTCGCAGGTTTCAAGTCAGAAAACAGGAGGAAACCGATGTCTAGAACACAGAAGTCGAATTTCTACACGGTCAGGGCCATCGCCTTGGCCACAGTCGCGGCTGCTTCGCTGACCGCAGCGTTCACCACTGGCGCCACCGCCTTTCAGGACGATGGCACCATCATCCTTTGCTCGATCGAGCCGCTGAGCGGCATCGGGACGTCGTTCGGTCAGCCGAATTATCTTGGCAAGGTGATTGCGATCGACGAGATCAACGCCGAGGGTGGGATCGAGATCGACGGGAAAAAGGTCAAGATAAAGTTGATCTCAGAGGACGATCAGGCCAAGCCCGATCAGGGGGTCGCGCTGTTTCGCAAGTGTGCCGAAAGTGAAAAAGCGCTTGTGATCACCGGAACCCAGTATAGCCGCGTCACGGAAAGTATGTGGGGCCTGCTGCAGAAAAAGGTCGATGATCCCAACGACAAGGGCCTGCAGGTTCCCTCGATGTCGTTCCTGTCGATGAAGGCCGGCGTCACCGGCGTATCCGAATGGGCGTTCCGCAATGCCGGCGACGAACCCGCGCAGCACGAACTCGCCATCAAATTGATGGAAGAGAAATTCGGTCCGTTCAAGAATTACTCCGGGGCGGTGGAAGCCAACGAAGGTCATTCGGTTGCGGCCTGGAAGGCGGCCTATACCCCGGCGCTGGAGCGCCGCAACATCAAGCCGGCAGAATATGTCGAGTGGTATGAGACGGACCGCGATTTTTCGGTTCAGATCCGCAAGCTGAAGCGGGCCGAGACCGACTTCTTCATTCTCAGCTCGCATCTGCAGGCCAATGTCGGTGCGATGCTCGAAGCGCAACGGCAGGGCTTCAAGCCGAAGATGATAATCAGCCACATCGGCTCCGACGCCGCCGAAATGGTCGAACTCGGCAAGCAGTCGACCGAGGGAATCGTGTTTCCGACCGCGATTCACATGGCCTTCCCGGCGCCGAAAGTGAAGTGGCTCGCTGACGAGTACAAGAAGCGGACCAAGGAAACCTACATGCCACAATTCGTCGGCCTGGGTTACGAAGGCATCATGCTGGTCAAGGAAGCCATCATCAAGGCGGGTATCAAGAACCGGCCGGAGACGCTTGCCGAGGACCGGCGCAAGGTTCGCGACCAGCTTGCCGCCATCAAGGACTACAAGAGCTTTGCCGGCATGTCGCTCAATATGAATGCCAACCGCGACATCGTGCGCCCGATCTATCTGGTCAAGATCACCGGCGGCGACTTCAAGCTGTACTGGACGCCCGACAAGGGCTTCCTGTTCTAGCGTTCCCGGCAAGTATCGCCTGTCCGGCCGACAGCGCCGGACAGGTCGGACGCTTTGCCGCTGGAGGCGACCGCCACCGTGCTCGATCCAGTCAACCGGTATTGACCCGATGTATTTCTTTGCAATCGATCTGACGCAGACGACGATCGATGGGCTGCTGTTTGGTTCTACCTATGCGCTGGTCGCCATCGGATTCACGCTGATCTGGGGCTTGCTCAGAATTCTCAATCTCGCCCATGGCGTGACAGTGATGGTCGGCATGTTTGCCGGAATGCTGTCGGCGAGCGTGGCCGGTCTGCCGTTCTATGTCGGCATCGTGATCGCAATGGCCGCTGGCGGGTTCGTTGGCTTCCTGATCGACCGGATCTGCTACCGGCCGTTGCGCAATGCGCATGAGCTGGTTCCAATGATCGCGACGCTCGGCTTCTGGATCCTGATCGAGGAGGTCTTCATCAAGATCTATTCCCATTTCTGGTTCAGGGATTATGTCGCGTTTCCCAACCCGTTCGACGGCATGGGCATCGACATCGGACAAATCAGGCTGCGCGGCGACTATATCGTGACGCTGGCAGTCGCCGCGCTGCTCGTAATCGCGCTTTACATTCTGATCTACCGCACCCGACTGGGCCTTGCGATGCGTATGATCGCCGAAGACCATGACATCGGCAATCTTATGGGGGTTCCGGTCGGAAAGGTGCTGACGGCGGCCTTCTTGCTTTCTGCGGCCTATGGCGGTGCGGCGGGTTATCTGCTGGGAATGACGGCCAATCTCGCCGGTCCCTATGCGGGATCGCAGGCCGTTGTGAAGGGACTGTTCTCGATGATCCTTGGTGGTGCCGGCAGCATCCCGGGAGCGATCGTCGGTGGCCTCTCGCTTGGCGTGCTTGAGCTGTTAAGTTCGTTCCTGTTCTCGTTCTCGTATCGCGACGCCATCGCAATGCTTGCCTTGTTCGTCGTCCTGATCGTTCGGCCGCAGGGGATCGCTGGTAAACGATTGCCGGACCGGATTTAGGGAGCACGCATAGTGTCATACTGGTTTACCATCGCGTCGCTCACCGGCATTAACGTGCTGCTGGCCTACAGCGTCTATGCAAGCTTCATGAGCGGGCAGGTTTCGATCGGGCAGGTCGCGTTCTTCGGCGTTGGAGCCTATGTCGGCGCGAGTCTCACGGTGCTCGGCGGATTCGACCTCGCATCCGCGGTGATGGCTGGCGGATTTGCCGGTGCGGCGGCCAGCCTGTTCGTCGGTGTGCCGACACTGCGGTTGAAGGGCTATCATTTCACGATCGCGACGGTTGCCTTTGCGGAGGCAATGCGAGTCGTCCTTCACAACCTGAAATACGGCCGGCCGCGATCGTCGGGCAATGTCGGCGATCAGTGGCTCGGGCCCGATGGCGCGACTGGCTTTCGTCATATCAGCTATCTGAACGATCATTCGATCTCGACCGGCCAGTACGCCGTTATCGTGTGGCTGATTGTGGCGGTCGTGGTGGTAGCGTTCTTTCTCGTGGAGCGGTCGCGGATCGCGCGCATTCTGCGCACCATTGAGGAAGACGAAGTGGTGGCGCGTTCCATCGGGGTTCCGGTCGCGCGCTACAAGGTCGCCGCGTTCGCCTGTGGCGGGTTCATTGCCGGTATTTCGGGCGCGCTCTACGCCCACTTGCTGACCTTTATCAGCGGCAATGACTTCATCATTCATCTGTCGACCATCGCGCTGGCCTATGTCGTGATTGGCGGTGGGCAAACGATGTGGGGCCCCTTGATTGGCGCCATCATCTTTACAGTACTTCCCGAGACGCTGCGTCCGATTCGCGAATTCCGCATCGAGCTGTTCGGCCTGTTGATCATTCTGGTGATGCTGTTCCGGCCGGCCGGAATGATCTCGGCTGCTATGGTACGGCGCTGGGGCGTAGCGCTGACGTCGAAAGCAGGGGCGAAGCCGCCGCGGAAGGCACCTTGATCGGCGCCGGGGTAAAACGATGCTGTTGACCGCGGTTGAAGGGCTGGCTTACGGGGGGCTCTATGCGTTGCTCGGCCTCGGCTTCTTCCTGACTTACGGCGTGCTGCGGCGGATCGACCTCGCTTACGGCACCGTGGTGATGACCTCGGTCTATCTCGGCGCAATGATGGTGGGCGGATTGGGGTTGCCGTGGGTTGGCGTGCTGGCTCTTACCCTGGTCGTCGGCATTCCGCTGTCTCTGTTGGTGGCTTACCTGGCATTCGTGCTGGTGCGGCAGGACGCCCGCTTTTCGATGGCGGCCACGCTCGGGATCTGGATGGTGCTCGAGGAACTGATGCTGCAAAGCCCGGGGCGCGGGCGAGGACAGGCGATCGTCAATCCCTTGCAGGACCTTTCATGGTGGCCGTGGGGCTTGCAGATCAGGATCGATCACATGGTGATTCTGGGCCTCGCCCTTGCAGTTGCAGGGTTGCTGACACGATTTCTTACGCGATCTCGCACCGGTCTTGCGATCCGCGTCTCGGCCTACGATGCGAGCGTAGCGGCCCTGCTTGGCATCTCGCATGCGCGCATGATGGTGTTGGCCACGGTGATTGCTTCCGCCGTCGGCTGCGTCGCCGGCTGGTCCTTCGCCATGGCGCAGTCCGGGATCGATCTACATTTCGGCATGTGGGCAACCGTCAAGGGTCTCGTCATCCTCGTGCTCGGCGGAACGCAGAGCATAGCGCTCATCGTGACCGCGGCCATCGGTCTTGGGGTAGCCGAGCGCGTCGGCAGCGAATTGATCGGTTCGGGATACCGCGATCTGGTGGGCTATGGCCTGATCCTGGCGCTTCTCGCCGTCGAACCGTTTCTTCGGCCCGGCGAAACCCGGTTCGGGGACAGCCGATGAGCGAGTTGGTTGCGATCATACCGATGTTCAGCATCTCGCTGGTGCTGGCGTTGAGCTGCTATCTGGTACTGAAGTCCGGCGAGATTTCATTCGGCCAGCAGGCGTTCTTTGGCGTCGGCGCCTATGCTGGCGGGATCCTGACGGCTATGTTCGACTGGCCGCTCGTCGCTGCGCTGGCGGTCTCGGCGGTGGCGGCCGCCGCCGTTGCCGGGGTGATCGGTTTCAGCCTCAGCCGGATCTCGGGATTTCGCTTCACGCTGATGACGCTGGTGCTGGGGGAGTTCGCCAAGGAAGTCTTCGTCAAGATCGAGTGGCGACGTGAGGTGAACGGACAGGCTGCTGGTCCGGAGGGCCCGCTCGGATTTTCCGGTATCGAATACTACTACAGCCACGGTATCCAGCATCTGGCCCAAGGTCTGATAGCGGCCTCTGTCGCCGCCGGATGCCTGGTAGCGGTCTGGGTCTACGGCCGGACAGGCCCGGGCCGCCGCCTTGTCGCGGTGGCCAGCGACGCGACGCTTGCCGCAAGCGTCTCAATCGATCCGGTCAGGACGCGGCTTCAGGCGTTCGCGATGGCGGGCGCCGTGGCGGGCATTGGCGGCGGATTGTTCGCCCATCAGGCCACCTATATCGAGGCAGCGAACTTCAGTTTGATGGTCGGCGTTCACGCCGTCGCCTATACGCTTCTTGGCGGTCTGGCAAATGTGCTCGGACCTGTCGCGGGAACTGCGTTCGACGTTGTGTTCCTGGAGGGCCTTCGCGTCGTCGGATCCTATCGCATGGTGGTGTTCGGCAGCCTCATTGTCGTGATGCTAATTCTGCGGCCCCGTGGCCTGCTCGGCACCCGCACCAGGACCGTGCCATGAACCCCGTGCTGGAAATCGTTGCAGTCTGCAAGAAATTCTCCGGCGTGGTTGCGCTCGACGATCTGAAATTCACGATCGAGGAAGGGGAAATGCGCGGTCTGGTCGGCGCGAACGGTGCGGGGAAAACAACGTTGCTGAACGTAATCGGCGGCCAGGTCATGGCCGATAGCGGCATCGTTCGCATTGCCGGCCTTGATGTTGCGAAGTTTTCGCCATGGCGGCGCGCCGGGCTGGGGCTCGGGCGGACTTTCCAGGAAAGTCGGATGTGGGCTGACCTGACCACAGCCGAGCATTTTGGGATCGCCATCGATGCGTCACGCCGAATAGCGGGCCGTGCAGCACCCAATCATGCGGTTGACGATATATGTTCCCTGGTCGAACTGCCGAAGGTCATGCTGGAACGAATGCCGGCCCAGATGCGCCTGCTCGACCGCCGCCGCGTTGAACTGGCGATGGCGACCCTCAATGCCTCGAACCTGCTGCTGATCGACGAGATCGGCGCGGGGCTGGATGTCGAGGAAGCGCGTATGCTTTACCGGCTGATTGCAAGGTTGATCGACCGGCGCTGCGTGCGTGCGGCGATTCTGGTGGAACACAAGCTCGAGCTCCTCGCCGCGTTTGCAACTGGGATCTCTCTCATTGAGAACGGTAAAGCCAGCCAGCATGCGGACTGCAAGGATGCCGCCCGGCTGGCGCTTCTCATGAGTAGCATGTTCGGCCATCGCAGCGATGCGGCGGCTGAGGTCTTACAGCAAAGGAAGGGCTTGCAATGAACGCCAAGCGTCTGGATGTCGTCATGTTCGCCGCGCTGATCGGCTGGTCTGCCTCGTGGCTGTCTGCGTCGGCGATGGCGCAGACTGCCGGGCCCCTGTCGGTGGAGTGGACTCTCGAAAAGACCGGGAAGCCGCTCGAGCGCGAGGCCGTGCTGACCATTACCAATGGGCAGGGCCAGCCGGTCTCCGGCGCAAGCATCGAAGTCAATGTCGAAATGCCCAGCATGCCCATGATGCACAGGGTGCCGAGAGCAATCGCCAAGCCGGCGGGACAACCGGGGCGCTACATGACCAGGTTCACGTTAGAGATGGCGGGGGAATGGGCCGCGCAGATTGAGGTCAAGGGGCCGGGGCGGACCAAAGTTATCAAGAAGTTCAACGTCGACTGATGCGCTTCTGACCCAGCGTCCATCTCCTGTAACGATAAGGAAGAATATTCATGTCCGGCCCTCTCAAAGGCGTTCGCGTGCTGGATCTGACCGGGGTCGTGTCAGGTCCTTTTGCGACGATGTTTCTGGCGGATCAGGGCGCGGACGTGCTCAAGATCGAGCCGATCGGCGGCGATATTACGCGTCGCAGCCGCGCCATCATCGACGAAGCCGGCGAGTTCTCGGCACTGTTCATTTCCTCGAATCGGGGCAAGCGCTCGCTTTCGATCGATATCAAGAGCGAGGTCGGGCGCGAGGTGCTGGCCAAGCTGGTCGCGCAGTCTGATGTGCTGGTGCAGAACTTCCGCCCCGGCACCATGGAGCGTCTGGGGCTTGGGCCCGACGAATTGCGCGAGCGCCACCCGCGGCTGATTTATGTCTCGATCAGCGGCGTCGGCGATACCGGGCCATACGTCAAGAAGCGGGTCTATGACCCCATAATCCAGGGTCTGTCCGGGTTTGCCGATATTCAATCCCAGCCGGTGACCAATCGCCCGCAGATGATTCGCACCATCGTGTGCGACAAGACTACGGCGGTATTCACGGCTCAGGCGGTGTCGTCCGCGCTCTACGCGCGCGAGAAGACCGGGTTGGGCGATCACATCCAGGTTGCCATGCTGGACGCCATGATCTCGTATCTGTGGCCGGAAGGCATGATGCAGTACACGGTGGTGGGCGCCGAGGCGACAGCCGCCGACCCCAACGACCGGCCCGATCTCGTGTTCAAGACCAGTGACGGCTACATCACCGCCGGCACCATCTCGGATTCGGAGTGGCTGGGCTTCTGCATGGCGTCGGGCGATCCCGAACTCGGAAAGGATGAGCGCTTTGCGACCACGACGGGCCGCGCGCTCAACGCTACCGCGCGCATCAACAAGATGGCAGAATACATCGCCCGGCACAGCACCGCCGAGTGGCTGGAGCGGCTCGACGCGGCCGATGTGCCCTGTGCGCCGATCTTGCGCCGCGGCGAGATCATTCGCAATGAACAGGTGGTGGCACGAGGCATTATCACCGAATTCGAGCAGCCTTCGGTCGGCCGCGTGCGCCAGCCCAAGCCGGCCGCGCGGTTTGAAGCCAACCCGTCCCGGATCGGCGGGCCCGCGCCGCGCGTCGGGGAGCACTCCCGCATCGTGCTGCGGGAGTTGGGCTACAGCGAAGCAGCCATCGACAGGATGGTCGCGGACAAGGCCGTGCGGGCCGTATCGCCGCAATGAACCGTAATGCGATTCAGGACGGGAGTGGACGATGTCAGAACCAAAAGGGGCGGTGTTGCTGGTCGGGGCGGGGGAGGGTATCGGCGCGGCGGTCGCGCGGCGGTTTGCCGAAGGCGGATACCAGGTTTGCATCGTTCGTCGCGATGCAGGGAAGTCGAAGGCGCTCGTGGACGAGATGGCCGAAAAGGGCTTGCATCTACGCGTCTTCAGCGCCGATGCGCGCAAGGAGCATGAGGTTCAAGAGCTGTTCGCCGAAGTCGAGAACGGCGTCGCTCCGATCGAGCTGTGCCTTTTCAACGCGGGGGCCAACGTCAACAAGCCGCTACTTGAGACCACCGACAAGCTCTTCTTCAGGGCTTGGGAACTGGCCTGTTTCGCTGGGTTTCTGGTCGGACGCGAGGCCGCGCGATACATGACAGGCCGCGGGCGCGGAACCATCCTGTTCACGGGCGCCACCGCGAGTATTCGCGGAGGCAAGGGGTTTGCGGCCTTTGCCTCGGCCAAGTTCGGCTTGCGCGCGGTGGCGCAGGCGATGGCCCGCGAGCTGGGCCCCGTCAACATCCACGTCGCCCATCTGTTGCTCGATGCAGCCGTCGACAGTGAGGCGATTCATCGTCGTCTCGCTTCGACCGGCGTGGAGGTTTCGAAGATCCCGGCCGACAGCCTGACCAGGACGTCCTCGATCGCCGATGCGTTCTGGTTTCTGCACCATCAGAGCCGGGATGGCTGGAGCCATGAGCTCGATCTGCGGCCTTCAGTGGAGATCTGGTAATGCCCGACAATCTCGTGCTCTGGGGGGTCGGCACGCCCCGCACGCTGCGCGCGCACTGGACGCTTCACGAACTCGGCCTGCACTATACGTCGCGGCCGATCCTGCCGCGCTCCGGCGAAACCAAGACCGCCGAGTTTACCGCCTTGAATCCGAGGCAGAAGATTCCCCTGCTTCAGGACGGCGATTTTACCATCGGCGAGAGCGCTGCCATTGCGGCCTACCTCACCCAAACATACTCAAATCATAGGTGCCGGCTTCATCCCGAGCAGCCCGACGGGTATGCGAGGTGGCTGGAATGGTGCTTCTTTATCGTCGCCGAACTGGATGCAACCACGCTGTATGTCATCCGGCGGCACGGCACCAACCTCGGCCACCTTTACGCCGATGCCCCCGAGGTGGTGGCGGCGGCGGGGGAATATTTCAGGCAGCAATTGCGGCATGTGGAAACAGCACTCGCGGATGGCCGCTCATATCTGATGGGCGACGAGTTCACGACGGCCGATATTCTTCTCGGCACCTGCCTAACATGGGCAATCGACTACGGCGTAGGCATCTGCGACAATGCAGTTCCATATCTCCAACGAGTAACGTCGCGAGAGTCTTACAGGAGCAGTTCAAAATGCAATATGGCGAAAATCTAAACGAGGAGACTATGCTTTCCACGTCAACGGCTTTAGGCAAGATTTCAGTTCGCGCAGCCGCCGGCTTGGCCTTGAACCCCGCGCGCCAACCACCGAATCC
This sequence comes from Bradyrhizobium sp., assembly GCF_030693485.1. GTDB lineage: Bacteria > Pseudomonadota > Alphaproteobacteria > Rhizobiales > Xanthobacteraceae > Bradyrhizobium. The sequence continues at coordinate 14,616 of NZ_JAUYAN010000172.1, forward strand.
CAAGAGTGGGATCCCGTGAGCCTCGCAGTTGTTACGTTGATTGAACTCGCTTCGATGCCGGGCTTGATGGCGCGCTCGCCAAAAGGTCTCGCCATAACGTTCGCGAACTGACGAGATCTCATCCTCCACCTGAAAAGTTCTCAGTGAGAACAGATCGCGCCCGGCAGCCGAACGAAACAGGTGTGCAAGAAATGGATGCTTGCGACGCGTGCGGAACGCAGGATTGAAATTCTCTCTTGCTCGCCAGAAAATCCTTGCTCTTTAAAATGTTTTCCCTGTTAACTTGCGTCGGGAATTGTGCGAGAAGCCGCTGCCGCACAGCGGATTCGTGCCATCAAATTGACCCTGGAGCTCCAAAATCGCGAATTCCCCTGTTGGAGGGAATTCTTGTGGATACAGGTTCGATCAGCGCTGCGTCGCCAGCCAGGCATTGGAATACGCTCCGGAGATTGCCGATCGCGCTCGCTTGAAGGAACTCGCCGTGACAGACTCGAAAATCGTACTGATTGACCGCCATCCGGGCCGCTCAACCCAGACCATCGGGATTGCGCGTGAACTCGGCACCGATCCGGACCTGATCCACGAGCCGTCGGTCGGCGTGGTCGGCACCAAGGGCGACAGCCAGTGCTATATGGGTGTCATGGCAAAGGTCGACGCGATCCACGCCAGCCTCAAGAGCCGCATCGGCAAGGGTGCGGGCCAGATGAAGCTGCGCCTGGTCCAGCCGGAATACACCATCGCCACGTCGGACGGCATCCGCAACGGCACGCGCGAGATGCGCTATTCGCTGATCGGGCGCGAAATTACCCACGATGCGCTCTGCGAACATCTTGAAGCCACCGGGCTCGCCGGCACCATTGCGGTCGTCGCCTGCGACAAGCCGCCGGTCGGCACGCTGGCCGCTCTGCTCGAGCACAATCAGCCGTCGATCATCATGTCGGACGGCGCGATCCATCCCGGCACCGACCCGAACACCGGCGAGAAGCTGGATATCGTCAGCGCCTATCAGGTGGCCGGCAACCCGGACGCCGAATACCGCCATCACATCGCCTGCCATGCCTGCCCCGGTTACGGCAGCTGCGGCGGCATGTTCACCTACAACACCATGCAGACCTTCATCGGAGTCGTCGGCATGCAGCCGCTGCACATGGTAGCGCCGCCGTCCGACGATCCGCGCCGCCTCACGGAATTTCCGGACCAGCTGGTCGAGTACCTCGCGCAGATGATGGCGAAGGGCCTGAAGCCCCGCGACATCGTCGTGCGCGATTCGATCCGCAACGCCGTCATCGTCGCGATGGCGATCGGCGGCTCGACCAATGTCACGCTGCACGCGCCGGAGATCGCCCGCGCCGCGGGCTTCGCCGACTTCTGGAAGGAAGTCATGACGCCGGCGGAGTTCAACCATCTGTCGCAATATGTCGTTCCGGTCCTCACCGACGCCCGCCCTTATGGCAAATATTCCATGGTCGACATCGACCGGGTCGGCGGCGTGCAGGTGATCGTCCGCGAATTGCTGGAGGCCGGGCTGCTCAATGGCGACGTGATGACGTGTACCGGTGAAACGCTGGCCGAGCAGGTCAAGCGCCTCGGCACCAATGCCGTCGATGGCACCGTGGTCTATCCGGTCGCGAAGCCCTACAAGCCGACCGGCGGCCTGCGCGTTCTCGGCGGCAATCTGTCGCCGGAATTCTCGGCGATCCTGAAACTGGCCGGCGTCGAAGGCGGGCTGGAAAACAATCTGTTCCGCGGCAAGGCTTGCGTGTTCGAAGGCGAGCAAGGCCTGCTTGCGGCACTCGACAAGACCCCCGACCGGTTCCAGAACAACGACATGATCATCGTGCGCTACGAAGGGCCGAGCGGCGCACCGGGCATGCCGGAGATGCTGGACCCGACCTCGCGCATCACCACGCTGTGCCGCGAGCGGGGCATCGTGGTGGGACTGATGACCGACGCGCGGTTTTCCGGCGGGTCGGTCGGCCTCGTCATCGGCCATGTCGGCCCCGAAGCCGGCCTTGGCGGACCGATCGCCTTCGTTCAGGACGGCGACGAGATCATCGCGGATCTGAACAAGAACGAGCTCAACTGCACGGCGCTGGCGGATCCCGCCATTCTCGCGCAGCGCAGGGCGGTCTGGGAAAGGGAGGTGGCGGCCAATGGCGGCATTCACCCGAACTGCGGCGAGGCCGACACCCGCCTGTTGCATCGCGCGCGGCTCACCGCCGTTCCCGCCACCCGCGGCGGCGGCCTGCACCCGAACCGCGAGGTATGGGTTCGGCAACCTCGCGAAGCCACGCGGTCGGGCTTCGTGCCCTCGAACAAGCACCGGCCGGAGGCGAAAAAAGCATTCTAGAAGGCGGTGCATCGGCGCCGGGCGCGGGCGCCGTTACACTCTCCGACCAGCAAAAAGAGAGATTGACGCGGCGGTGACGTCACACGCCTGAAACATCCATGGCCGAACGTCGGAATTGAGAATCAACAAGCTCTCAAGGTCCGGCTCATGCGAATTCTGGTGGCGACCGACGCTTGGCACCCGCAGGTCAACGGTGTCGTCAGAACGTTGACCTCGCTGGCGCGCAGCGCTTCGGCGCTCGGCGCCGAGATCACCTTCCTGACCCCCGACGGATTTCCGTCGCTGGCGGTCCCGACCTATCCGGGATTACGCGCGGCGTGGCCGAACCGGCGCGAGATCGCGCGCCGGATCGAGGCGGCATCGCCTGATGCGATCCATATCGCGACCGAGGGGCCGATCGGATGGGCGGTGCGGGCCTATTGCCGCCGCCGCAAGCTGGCGTTCACGACGTCCTATACGACGCGCTTTCCGGAATACATCGCGGTCCGCTCGATCATTCCGGCCTGGCTGA
>NZ_JAUYAN010000348.1 GCF_030693485.1 Bradyrhizobium sp.
TCCCGCTTCCAGCAAGGGGCGCTCCGGCGTAACGTGGTTGGCGGCAATCCAGTCTTGAAGAGCGGCAATTTCGCCCACCGACAGGCGTAGCCCGAGTTTCGAGCGCCGCCAGACGATGTCCTCGGCGCTGCGGGCCCATTCGTGAGCCATCAGGTATCGGACCTCACTCTCGGTCAAACCGGCGCCGAACGACAAGCCGAGATCATCGAGTGATTTGGCATTGCCGAGCCATTTGACGGCACGGGTGCCATAGGCATGCGCCAGACGGCTGGCGTGGGCCTGCGTCAGGAACGGATAATTCCGCGCCAGTTCGGCCGACAGCGCCGCCACCGCCGAGACATCCATGTCGCCACCGGGCAGCGGCGATTTTCCGGTCCAGCCTTCCTTGGCTTTGAAGCTGCCCAGATAGGGCGCAAGACGTTCGAGCGCCTCCTCGGCAAGACGGCGATAGGTGGTGATCTTTCCGCCATAGATCGACAGCATCGGCGCGCCGCCGGGGGTGTCGAGTTCGAAAACGTAGTCGCGGGTGGCGGCCTTGGCTTCGCTGGCGCCGTCGTCATAGAGCGGACGCACGCCGGCATAGGTCCACACCACATCCTCCGGGCTGACCGGCTTTGCGAGATATTCGCTGACGGAATCGCAGAGATATTTGATCTCCTCGGTCGAGGCCTTCACCTTCGAAGGGTCGCCGTCGAAATCGCGGTCGGTAGTGCCGATCAGCGTAAAGTCGTCCTGGTAGGGAATGACGAACACGATGCGGCCGTCGCTGTTCTGGAACATGTAGGCGCGGTCGTGGGCGTAGAGTTTTCGCACCACGATGTGGGAGCCCTGCACCAGCCGCACCTTGGCGCGCGCATTGACGCCGGCGCCGGATCGCAGGACGTCCTCGACCCATGGGCCGCCGGCATTGACCAGCGCGCGGGCCTTGATCGTCGAGCGAACACCACCCGATGTGTCCTCGACCTTGACGTGCCAGATGCCGTCTACTTGCCGGATCGCGACCGCGCGGGTGCGGGTGCGGATCTCGGCGCCGCGGTCGGCTGCATCGCGCGCCGTGAGCACCACGAGGCGCGCGTCATCGACGAAGCAGTCGGAATACTCGAAGGCCCTGGTGTAGCGGTTGGGGACCAAGGGCCTGCCCACCTCATCCCGGGTCAGATCGACCGAGCGCGTCGGCGGCAGCAGGTTGCGGCCGCCGATGTGGTCGTAGAGAAACAACCCTAGCCGTAACAGCCAGGCCGGACGCAACCCGGAATGGTGCGGCAAAACGAAACGCAGGGGGCGGATGATGTGGGGCGCGATCTGCCAGAGGATTTCGCGCTCGATCAGCGCCTCCCGCACCAAACGAAACTCGTAATATTCGAGGTAGCGCAGCCCGCCATGTACCAGCTTGGTCGACCAGGACGATGTCCCACTTGCCAAATCATTCATTTCGCAGAGAAAAACAGAATTTCCCCGACCCGCCGCATCGCGCGCGATGCCGCAGCCATTGATGCCGCCGCCGATGATTGCGAGGTCGAAAATCTTGTCCAAGTGGCGCGTCCCCGGCGCTCGCCCATTCATTTTGGCGATTTCGCTTTCGATTTGCAATAAATCACAACAAAATGTGAAAGCAAGCGAAAAGGGGATGACCGCGATTGACCCGCCATGAGGCAGGTTGCGGAAGAAATGAGCCATCGCCCGGCCTCTAAGCCGGATGTTGGAAGCTCTCGCCTAGGGTTGCGAACCCGATCGCCGATATCGATCGGGCTCTGGCAAGGCATGAGTTCAAGCCGTTCTTTCAGCCGACCTTCGATCTGCGCAGCGGGGAGATTCGAGGCGGCGAAGTGCTGGCGCGATGGATCCGCACGGACGGCACCGTCATTCCCCCGATGAACTTCATTCCGCTCGCCGAATCCAGCGGGCGCATCGAGGCATTGACCTGGCTGATCTTGGGAACCGCCCTCGAGGAAATGTATCCGCGCCTACGGGAAGACAAGCTTTTCAAGCTGTCCGTCAACGTGACGCCGCGTCATCTTGTCAGCGACGGCTTCGTCGAAACGCTGCGCCGCGTCGTCGCTGCCGCGAAAGTTTCGGTGCGACAGATCATGCTGGAAGTGACCGAGCGCAGCGAACTGTCCGATCTCGACGGGGCCGCGGCGGTCGTGAAAGAGCTGCGCGAACTCGGCTTCAGGGTCGCGATGGACGACGTCGGCGTCGGGCACAGCGGTCTGTCCCAGATCAAGCGGCTGGGCGTCAACACCATCAAGATCGACAAATTCCTTGTCGACGGGATCACCGAGGATGATTCGGCCGCGACGATCGTGCAGATGCTGGTGCACCTGGCGCACGATCTGGCCATGACCGTCATCGCCGAGGGAATCGAAACCTTCGAACAACTCAAGGCGCTGATCGCTTGCGGCGTCGAGGAAGGACAAGGTTATTTTGTCTCGCCCCCGCTGCCGTTCGCGAAGTTCGATGAATTGCTGAAAGCCCGCAGTTCAAGGGCCACTGCCAAATCCCGCGCATCGTCCGCCGCTCCGTTGCAGTGCCGAAGCCTCAATTGGCCTGGATTTGATCCTGGATATTCGTCCTAGCGCAAGCGCGTCACGGTCGACGCGGGCTCGTGGCCCGGCTCATCGATATCGACTGCCGGAGTCGGCATCGCCTCGATGACCTCGATGCCTCGGTGCTGGCAGATGCTGGCGATTCCCGCCGGCAAGGCCGCGTCGGTCACGAAGGTCTGGATCTGGCTGAGATGGGCGATGCGCACGGGCGCGCTGCGGCGAAGTTTTGTCGAGTCGGCGACCAGCATCACGCTGCGGGCATTGGCGATGATGGCTTGCGCCGCCTGCACTTCGCGATAGTCGAAATCCAGCAGCGCGCCCTCCTCGTCGATCGCGGAGGCGCCAATGATGGCGTAGTCGACCTTGAACTGGCCGATCAGGCTGATCGCGGTCGAGCCGATCACCGCGCCGTCGGCGCGGCGCACCGCGCCGCCGGCGACGATCACCTCGATACGCGGATGCCGGTACAGCAGCATCGCGACGTTGAGGTTGTTGGTGATGACCAGCAGGTCCTGGTGCGAGGTCAGCGCGCTCGCAACCTCTTCCGTCGTGGTGCCAATGTTGATGAACAGCGAGCAGCCGTTCGGAATCTGCGCCGCGGCGGCCGCCCCGATCGCCTTCTTCTCCTCGGCGGCGACGAAGCGGCGCGCCTCGTAAGCGAGGTTTTCGACGCCGGAGGCAATGATGGCGCCGCCATGGATCCGGGTCAGCGAGCGGTTGTCGCAGAGATCGTTGAGATCCTTGCGGATGGTCTGTGCCGAAACCTCGAAACGGCGGGCGAGATCGTCCACCATCACCCTGCCGAAGGCGCGGGCGATATTGAGAATTTCGGTTTGGCGGTGGGACAGGCCGGTCACGGGAGCACCTCGGGAAACAAGCCCCATGGTGCGGCGGTTCGGGGATCGGGTCAACGAAGCAGATCGGCTGCGCGCTTGCGGATGCCGGTTGCGGTTACCAGCCTAGGCGGCAATCAACCCGCGCTGCAGCAGGAGCCGCGCCGCTCGTTCGGCCTCGCGCGCGATGTTCCAGCGAATTGAAGCGGTGGGTGGCGGCGAAGAAGCGGTAGCCCCCGGGATCGCGCACGACGAGTCCGGCGGCCTGCGAGCCGACCTCGATAATGAAGGTGTCCGACATTTGCTTTCAGCCCTCATTCCAGTCCGGGCCAATAACCATGCCGGCGCGAAAATGTTACTGGGCTGCGGCAGCCTCTTGACCAGCGTCAAGGCTGGCCGCAAAGGTGGCTGCGAGGGTGACTCGCTCAAACTGGCTGGAGAACGGACATGATCACGAAATTCGCAGCTATGGCGCTACTTGCACTCGCGGTCTGCGCGCCAGCCCAACAGGCGGCGGCGCAGGAAAGTACGCTCGGCGGCGCCCTGTTCGGCGGCGCGGCTGGCGCCATTGTCGGCGGGGCGATCGGCGGCCGTAGCGGTGCGGCGGTCGGAGCGGTCATCGGTGCCGGCACTGGAGCCGCGATCGGAGCCCAGGGCGAGCCGCGGCCGGGCGGCTATCGCTACTACCAGAACGGCTGCTACGTGCAGCAAGGCGACGGATCCTGGGTCGGCGTTTCGCCGCGCTATTGCCAGACGGTGCAATACGCTCCCCGCGAGCAATATGCGCCGCGGCAGCAATATTACGACGACGCGCCGGCCTGCACGCGCTTCCGCTCCTACAATCCGCGCACCGGCACCTTTATCGGCCGCGACGGCTATGAGCGCCCCTGCCCGTAGGGATTGGAGAGGTTGGTGAGCCTTACCTCTCCCCGCAAGCGGCGAGGTGAGGTCGGCCCACCGTTTCGTCAGCCCCTGCGCTTGACCGCCTCATAGGCCAGACGCTTGAACTCGATGGCGAAGGGATGGAAAAACGCCATCTGGCGCTGCGTCATCAACAGGCCGGCGACGCCGGTTTTGGGCGAAATCCACCATTGCGTGCCGGCCACGCCGCCCCACCAGAATTCGCCGGCCGCATCGCCGTGATCGAACGGCGAAGGCCGCACGGTCAGCGCGCCCGCCAGCCCGTAGCCCTTGCCGACCAGTTCTCCCGTGATCGGGAAGCGCATCCAGACCCCTTCAGGCAGCTGATTGGTCATCATCTGGGCAATCGTTTCAGGCTTGAGCAGGGTCGGTCCGCCCGGCAGCAGGCTCCGGATGAGCGCCACCATGTCCGGCAAGGTCGACACCAGGCCGCCACCGCCGCTCAACCTGGGCCAAGGGCGTACGAAGGCCCCGGGCCAGGGCGAGTTATCGGTGCGGGTCAGTCCCGGCTTCATCGGATCCATCAGATCCGCCCCGGCATAATAGGCGGCGAGCCGGCCGCGGTCTTTTTCCGGCACGGCGAAGGCGGTATCCACCATGCCGAGCGGAGCGAAAATCCGCCGCTCGATGAACTTGTCCAAAGCCTCGCCGCTGACGACCTCCACCAGCCGTCCCACCACGTCGGTCGCGACCGAATATTCCCATGACGTGCCCGGGTGATACACCAGCGGCAGCTCCGCCAGCGTGTCGACCATGTCGACCAGCGTCGTGGTGGGGTTGAGCACCTTGCGTTCCTGGTATGCCTTGAACGTAACCGAGCCCGGATCGAACAGGCCGTAGCTCAGCCCCGAGCTATGGCTCAGCAATTGGCGAATGGTGATCGATCCCTTCGCCGGCTCGGTATCTCCAAGCGAAGTCGCGCCCGGGCGCAGCACATGGCGGTTGCCAAGCTGCGGAATGAACTTCTCGACGGGGTCGTCGAGCTGGAAGCGGCCTTCCTCCAGCAGCAGCAGTGCGGCGCAGGAGGTGATCAGCTTGGTATTGGAGAACACCCGGAACAAATGATCTGATCGCAACGGGATCTGCGCTTCCTTGTCGGCCCATCCGGTACAATTCACATCCACCAGATCCCGGCCGACCAGCACCGCGGACGACACGCCGGAAAGTATGTCGCCGTCGACCAGCCGGCCTATGGCGGCGCGCGCCGCTCCGAAATCGTAGCCAGCGGCCGTCACCTTCATGTCCTGCATTGTCGCCTGCATTTTCGCTCCCGTCACACGCGTTGGGTTCGCGCGATTCTCTGTCCGGACTAACAGCGGACCAAACAGGGCGTCAATCGCTGCCGGGAAGACAAAGCCCAAACAAAAGCTCAAGAATCGTTCGTCGTACGGCTGCAACGATCCACGCCGAATGCCATAGTCGGATCAATCGCCGGCGACGCCCGGCACCGGGAGGCGAGCATGACCTTGATGGAATCGGCTTTGACGGAATCTTACGTGGCGGGACCGACAACGCCCGCGGTGCGCGACATCACGCTCGGCCGGTTGCTCGAACAGGCCGCGAGGTCGGCGCCGGACCGGATCGCGCTGATATCGGGCGTCCCCGATCCCGCGCTGCGCCGCCAGTGGACCTATGCCGAACTCCACCGCGAGGCGCAACGCACCGCGCGCGCTTTGCTCGGCCGCTTCAAGCCGGGCGAACGGATCGCGGTCTGGGCGCAGAACCTGCCCGAATGGGTCATGCTGGAATTCGGCGCCGGGCTGGCCGGTATGGTGCTGGTCACGGTCAATCCCGGCTTCAGGGCCAACGAGGTCGAATATGTGCTGAAGCAATCGCGCGCGGCCGGCGTGTTCGTGGTCAATGCCTTCCGTGGCAATCCGATGCTGGAAACCGTACGCGAGGTCGCGCCGCGCTGTGCGGAGCTGCGCGAGATCGTCTGCTTCGAAGACTGGCAGGCCTTCATCGTCGCCGGCGACGACAGCGGCATCGCGCTTCCCGACGTCCAGCCGACCGATCCCGTGATGATCCAGTATACCTCGGGCACCACAGGGTTTCCGAAAGGCGCGTTGCTGCATCATCGCGGCCTCGCCAACAACGGCGCCGACACCGCCGAGCGGATGGGAATCGACCCGGGCGACGTCTTTATCACCACCATGCCGCTGTTTCACACCGGCGGCTGCGTCTGCTGCGTGCTCGGCGCGGTTTCCAAGGCGGCGACCCAGGTGCTGCTGGAGGCGTTCGAACCCGGCCTCGTGCTCGAACTGTTCGAAACCTACCACGGCAATGCCATGCTCGGCGTGCCGACCATGCTGGTGGCGTTGCTGGAACATCCCTCCTTCGCAACGACGGATCTCAGGTCGGTCAAGGCGATCTGTTCGGGCGGCTCGACCGTACCGGCCGCGCTCGTCACCTTGCTGGAGCAGAAACTGGGAGCGCCCTTCACCATCGTGTTCGGGCAGACCGAATGTTCGCCGGTGGCCGCGCAGACATTGACCACGGATACGATCGAGGACAAGGCCGGCACCATCGGCCTGCCGCTACCCAACATGGAAACCAAGATCGTCGATCCCGACACCGGCAAGACGGTACCGATCGGCGAGATCGGGGAGTTCTGCACGCGCGGTTATCACATCATGCTGGGCTATTTCGAAATGCCCGACGCCACTGCCGCGGCGATCGATTCCGAGGGCTGGCTGCATACCGGCGATCTCTGCGCCATGGACGCGCGCGGCTACTGCACCGTGGAGGGCCGCCTGAAGGACATGATCATCCGCGGCGGCGAGAACATCTACCCGCGCGAACTCGAAGAACTGCTGTTTCGGCATCCCAAGGTCGGCGAGGTCGCCGTGGTCGGACTGCCGCACGAAAAATGGGGCGAAGAAGTCGCCGCCTTCATCCGTCCCGCGCCCGGCGCCAGCATCGACAAGGAAGAGCTGTCGGCCTACATGCGCGCCTCGCTGGCCCACCACAAGACACCGCGGCACTGGTTCGTGGTCGAGGCATTTCCGCTGACCGGATCGGGAAAGATTCAGAAATTCAAGCTTCGCGAATTCTGGAGCAAGGGTGAGATGCGGGCATTGTGACGCGGAACACCTGACCGTCGTTCAAAGCGTCATGCTGCTGCCGTTTACCTCCCCCGCACATATGCTAAGCCGCATCCCGAAGGAGTTCTCCACCATGAGCACAGCGAGCGACGCCCGTTTCTGGGATCGGACTTCACGGAAGTATGCCAAGGCCAGGATTGCCGATCAGGCCGGGTATCAGCGTACGCTGGACCGGACCCGCGCCCTCTTGCGGCCAGACGACCGGGTGTTGGAATTGGGCTGCGGAACAGGAACAACGGCGCTTAGGCTGGCGGGCGACGTGCAAAGCTATTGTGCGACGGATATTTCCGCTGAAATGATCGCGATTGCCGAGAAGAAGTGTCTCGCCAGTCCTGCCCCTTTGCCTGTCTTCCGCACCGCGACCGCAGAGGCACTTACGTCTGAGAACGGGCAGTTCGATGCCGTCCTGGCGTTCAACTATCTGCATCTGGTCCGCGATTTGCCCGACACGCTGCGCCGCATCCATGCATTGCTTGCAGCGGAGGGCTTGTTCATCTCCAAGACGCCCTGCCTCGGAGACATGAACCCACTTATCCGGCTTGTCTTGTTGCCGGCGATGCGCGCGATCGGAATGGCCCCCTACGTCAGCGTGTTCCGGGCGTCGGAGTTGAGCCACCTTATATCTGCCGCGGGCTTCGACATCAGCGCCACCGAAAACCACGCGACCAAGGGCAACAACACCCGTCCCTACATCGTGGCGCGCAAGAGATGACGTGAACGGTCGAATAGGTCCTGACCCTAGGCCGAAATCGGCAGCTCATCGCTCGGTGTCGGCATTGAGCGGAGCGTGAACGGCTCTGGTGCCGGTCACTTGAAATTTTCCCAGCCGGCATCCGGCGCGAAGCGGTCACCGAACTTGTCCGCCAGCGCGTGCAGGGTCGACACCACGTTCTCTGGCCCGCGGGTGCGCGCGTAATTCAGCGGGCCGCCGCGGAACGGCGCATAGCCGGTGCCGAAGATCATGGCGCCATCAACGGTGTCGGCATTGTCGACGATGCCTTCGCGTAACGCGGCGACGCAGACATTCGACATCGGCAGCACCAGCCGGTCGATCATTTCATCGGTTGGTTCCGGCATCGAGGGCGACACCGCGCTCTTGTCGGCCTTGCCGTGCTTCCAGAGGTAGAATCCCTTGCCGGTCTTGCGGCCGAGTTCGCCCTTGGCCACTTTCTCGCGCAGCCAGGCTGGCGTCGGCGGCAGCTGATCGCCGAATTTCGAGCGCAGCATGTCCCCGACAGCGAGACAGATATCGAGCCCGACCTGATCGGCCAGCTCGATCGGCCCCATCGGCATGCCGAACTTGACCGCTGCGGCATCGATCACCGACTTGTCGATCTTCTGGTCCAGCATCACCATCGCCTCGAGCATGTAAGGCGTCAGCGCGCGGTTGACGAGAAAGCCCGGCGAACTCCTGACCGGCAGCGGCAGGCGGTCGATGGCGCCGACAAGGGCCATCGCCGCCTTCAGCATCGCGGGATCGCTGCCGTCATGACTGACGACCTCGACCAGTTGCAGCCGCGAAACCGGATTGAAGAAATGCAGGCCGAGCAGCCGCTCGGGTTTGGTCAGTGTGGTGCGCAGATCCTGCAGCGGAATGCTCGACGTATTGGTGGCGAGGATCGCACCCGGCTTCATCCGGGGCTCCAGCGCGGCGTAGATCTTCTGCTTCAGCTCCAATTTTTCCGGCACCGCCTCGATGATCAGATCGGCGTTGCGGACGCCCTCGCCGTCCATATCCGGCACCAGCCTGTCCAGCGCGTCGCGGACATCGGAGCGCTTGCGCAGGATCTTGCCGAACAGATCCGATGCACGCTTGATCGCGCCGGCGATCGGCTCCGGCTTCATGTCGGCCAGCGTGACACGAAAACCCTGTCCTGCGCACCAGGCCGCGATGTCGCCGCCCATCGCGCCGGCCCCGATGACGTGGACATGCTGGATTTCGTTACCGCTGCCGGCGAGTTTCTTCATCTGCTCGCGCAGGAAAAACACCCGAATCAGGTTCTGCGCCGTCGGCGTCACCATCAGCTTGGCGAACGAGGGCTTTTCGGCCCGCAGCATCGCCAGCTTGTCGTCGCCATGCCGTTCCCAGAGATCGATCAGCGCATAGGG
>NZ_JAUYAN010000352.1 GCF_030693485.1 Bradyrhizobium sp.
GTCCGCCGCGCATGCGAACGACGCTGGCTTACCGGGAGGTTGCAGATGGCAAAGTGGATCCGTTTCGAACAGAATGGAAATACCGGCTTCGGCACGCTGGATCACGGCATCATTACAGTTCATACCGGCGACCTGTTCGCCGGGGCGAAACCCAGCGGCCAGACGCTGAAATTGGCCGACGTCGAGATCCTGACGCCGTGCCAGCCAACGAAAATGATCTGCTTGTGGAATAATTTCCACCAGCTCGCGGCCAAGAACGATTTCACCGAGCCGAAGGAGCCGTTGTGGTTTCTCAAGGCGCCGAATGCCTATTGGCCCGCGAACAAGCCGATCCAGCGTCCCGCCACCTACGCCGGCAAGATCATCTATGAAGGCGAGCTCGGAATCGTCATCGGCAAGAAATGCTTCAATATCTCGGAAGCCGAGGCCGGCGATTACATCTTCGGCTATACCTGCGTGAACGACGTCACCGCCGTCGATCTGTTGCGCAAGGACAAGTCGTTCGAGCAGTGGGCGCGCGCCAAGAGCTTTGACACGTTCGGGGTGTTCGGTCCTGTCATCGCCACCGGACTCGATCCGCTGAAATTGTCGGTCAGGACCGTCCTGAACGGCAAGGAGCGGCAGAACTATCCGGTCGCCGACATGTTCTTCCCCCCGCACCGGCTGGTCGCCGCGATTTCAAAAGACGTGACGCTGATGCCGGGCGACATCATCGCCTGCGGCACCTCGCTCGGCGCCGGCACCATGGCGGAAGCGCATAACATGGTCGAGATCGTGATCGAAGGCGTCGGCAGCCTCGGCAATGTGTTCGACCAGGTACTGCCGAGTCCGTACCTGACCGGCGCGCCTCCGCCACAGAAAAAGATCTGCGTGGTCGGCGCCGGCGCCATCGGCGGCCTGCTGGCGGCCAAGTTTGCGCTCGCCGGCGAAGATGTCACCGTGATCGACCAGGGCACGCATCTCGCCGCGATCCAGAAGAACGGCCTCAAGCTGGAGTGGCATGACGGCAAGGTCCAGACCGCCAGAATGAAAGCCGTCAACAAGCCGGCGGAAGCCGGCAAGCAGGATATCGTGGTGCTGGCGGTGAAGGCGCATTTCCTCGATCAGGTCGTGCGCGATATCGACTCGCTGCTCGGCCCCGATACCATCGTGCTGACGGTGCAGAACGGCCTGCCGTGGTGGTACTTCCAGCGGCTGGGCGGCCAGTACGACAACCACAAGCTCGACAGCCTCGATCCCTCGGGCGTCCTGACCAAACATATCGATCCGAAACGATTGATCGGATGCGTGGTCTATCCCGCCGCGGCAGCCACAGCGCCGGGCGTGATCCATCATGTCGAGGGCGATCGCTTCCCGATCGGCGAACTCGACGGCAAGGAGACGGCGCGCGTCCGGGAATTGCACGACGTCTTCATCAAGGCCGGGCTGAAATCCATGGTGCTGCCGGATATCCGTTCCGAGATCTGGCTGAAGGCGTGGGGCAATCTCTCGTTCAACCCGATCTCGGCGCTGACCCATGCCACGCTGGTGGACATCTGCCAGTTCGCCGAAACCCGCGCGCTGGCGGCAGCCATGATGAAGGAAGCCCAGGACATCGCGCAGAAGCTCGGCGTCACCTTCCGCGTCAGCATCGACAAGCGCATCGCCGGCGCCGAAGCGGTCGGCGCGCACAAGACCTCGATGCTGCAGGACGTCGAAGCCGGCCGTTCGCTGGAGACCGAGGCGCTGATCGGTTCGATCCTGGAAATGGCGCGGCTGACCAACACGCCGGCGCCCGCCATCGAATCCGTCTATGCGCTGGTGAAGCTGCTCAACAAGGTCATGCTGCTGGAAGGCGGCGGCGTGAAGGTGGAGAAAATCGGCAAGGCTGCCTGACGGAATGGCTGACTGACGGAATGGCTGCCTGACGGAATGGCTGCCTGACGAAATGGCTGCCTGACGGAGTGTAGCGCCATCGCGAAGCGTTGGCGCAATCCTCTTATTCCGGCGGATTCCGCAAGAAGCGATCGCGGTATTCCAGCCCCGAATGCGGGGTTGGTATGGAATCGCTCGCAGCGCCCACGGATCCATCGAGGCAGAGACGCAGCAGGCGCGCCAGTTCCGACCTCCGGTACGGCTTCACCAGCAACCGGATGTCGGACGAAAGCCGGCCATGCCGGCTGAGGGCATCATACGTATAGCCCGACGTGAACAGCACCCTCAGCCCCGGCCGCAACAGGGCCATCGTGTCGGCAAGCTGTCCGCCGTTCAGTTTTCCCGGCATGACAATATCGGTGAACAGAAGATCGAACTCTGCCCCCGCATCCGCAATGGCCAGGGCTTCGGCCGCATTCGATGCCACCAGGACCTTGTAACCAAGGCTCTGCAATTGAACGATCACATAGGCGCGCACGCTGGGGTCATCCTCGACGCACAGGATGGTTTCGGCACCGCCCGGCGATGGCGCATCCTCAGCCGCCGGCAAATGGAGGCCGCCCTCTTCCGCCCTCGGCAAATAGACCCGGAAACTGGTGCCGCGACCGGCCTCGCTGCGGACCTCGACATTGCCGCCGGACTGCTTGGCGAAGCCGAACACCATGCTGAGACCGAGCCCGGTGCCCTGGCCGGTTTCCTTGGTCGAAAAGAACGGTTCGAAGATCCGGTCCCGGATGGCATCGGGAATACCGGTGCCGGTGTCGGTCACCTCGACCACGATGTAGTCACCGGGGCGATCGACACCCCTGGCCGCGCCCGCCGGCGCGTCCAACGCGATGTTTTCGGTCGCAAAAATTAGTTTTCCGCCGTCGGGCATGGCGTCGCGCGCGTTGATGGCGAGATTGACGAGTGCGGAACTGAGCTGGCCGGCATCGACATGGGCCGGCCACAGGCAATCGCTCAGCACCATCTCGATTTCAATCTGCCTTCCGAGCGTCGGTTCCAGCAGTCTCGCGGCTTCCTTCACAAGCTCATTCACGTCGATCTTTGCCGGCTGAAGCGGCTGTTTTCTTGCAAAAGAGAGCAGATTTGCCGTGAGCTTCGAGCCCCTGTCGGCCGCCTCGCCGATCATCTTTGCAATCGACGCAAGAACCGGCTGATCCTGGACGCCTTCGGCGAGAATTTCGATCGTGCCGGTGATCACCGTAAGCATGTTGTTGAAGTCATGGGCGATACCGCCGGTCAGCTGGCCCACCGATTCCATCTTCTGGGCCTGGATCAGCTGTTCCTCGGCCGCACGCTTCTGGGTGATATCGCGGAGGAACGCATTGACGATGTAACCGTCGCCGCGGCACAACGCCGTCAGTGAAACTTCGGTGAAGACTTCACTGCCGTCCCGATGCAGCGCCAGCATTTCGAACCTCAGGCCAGTCGTCGTGCCCTCCATGAACGCCTGAAGGAATTGACCCGCCCTTTGCCTGTTCGCGGCGCGTTGCGCCTCCGGCGCGATCAGATCGCAGACGTTTACACCGACGGCCTCCGACCGGGTCCATCCCAGCATCAATTCTGCGGGCGGGCTCCAGTCGACGATGACACCTGCTGCATCCATCTGAACGAAGGCGTCGATGGCGCTATTGACAATGGCTTGCGCCATTTTCTCGCTGTCGACCAGCGCCTGATGCGCTTGCCGTTGTGCGGTGATATTGCGGAAGACGGTAACCGCCCCGCTCAACGCGCCGGATTCGTCCCTTAACGGCCGGGCGTTCGCGACGATGTAAGCCGGAAGGTGGGGTAATTCCGGCTGAACGATGAATTCCATGTCGTCCACGCTTTCGCCCCGCAGCGCCTGCGCCAACGCCGAGTTCGAAGCCGGCAGCGGCGTCACCCCGTCCGGATAGAAATACTTGAACCGGCGCAATGCTTCGGTCGGATTGACGCCTGGATCGATCTCCAGCAGACGCTGGGCAGCGGCGTTGGCAATCACGATCTGACCGCGCTCGTTTGCCACGAGGACCGGGTCGCCGATACTGGCGATGGTATTTTCGAGCAACGCCTGCTTCGCTCTGAGTTCGGTTGCCATCCCCGCGAACGCCTCGGCGAGAACGCGGATCTCCGCACCGCCCCCGGACGGCAGCACTCTCAGTTCGCCGCGCGACAACCCCTTCGCCGCATCGGTGATTTGCACCAGGGGCCTGGACAGCGAGCGGGCCAGCAGGATGGCGAGGAGAGCCGCCAGCAGGACCGCCACTCCGCCGCCGATCTGTGCTGAACTGCTCACGGCTGCCAGTCCGTGATTGAGTGTTGAGTAATCGGCGGCAACCAAAACCGTCAAACCAGTGGCACCGGAGAACGACACTGCCGCCCCACCGACCCCGACCCGTTCACCGCTGCGATTTTCCCAGAACTCGCCCTTGCTCATGGAGCCGCTTGCCAACGCTTTATCGAATCCCGGAAAATCATCCTGGATGCGCGCCGGGGCACCCGCCGCGACAGCGAATTCGCGACTGCGGTCCGGATGGATCAGATAGTTGCCGGCGCCATTTACGAGGAATACCTGATTGTCGTGGTTTATCTCGGCCCGAATGTGATCGAACCTTGCTCCGAGGTCGAGATTGATCACGCCGATGCCGAGTATCTGGTCGTTGGCGGTCCAGAGCGGTACGGTGACGTGAAGCACCGGACTGGCAGCGCGGTCGGCGTTGCCACTTTCCTGGAGCTCGCCGGGCGAGGCGTAGACACTGTACTTCGGCTGGCCGACCGCCCGCTTGAAATAGTCTCGTTCGCCCACCTGCATCAGTTCGGCGTCAGGGACGATACGGATCGCGCCGCCCGGCCCGCCGCGGTCCACGCGAACCAGCTCCCGGCCGCCATCGGCGACGCCGATAATGCGGATCTGGGCATATTCCGACTTCGCCTTCAGCACACGCGAAAGCCGCGCCGCAATGCTTTCCCGGATCGCCTTGTCGGTTTCCGGCACGAACGGGATGGCGGTTCTGGCGACACCCAGCTGCGCCACGCCGTTGGAATACTGCAGGGAGGACGCGTCCTGACCGACGCTATTCAACACCGTTTCCAGATTGGACGCGATCAACGTGGCCTTGGTGGCAAGCCGATCGAGCGCGCTCGGAAGCGCCACGCCAGCGACCAAGTGATACGTGATGACGCTCAGGACGGCCGTCGTCACCAGTACCAGCGACACCATCGCGAGCGCCAGCCTGGTCGACAGTCTCATACCACCGACCACCTTGGTCCGCCTTGTTTCTGATTTCTTTGTGCTTGCTGACGGGATATTGGCATCTGCGGCGCAAAAATGACAATCGATGCCGCCTGCTTTTTCAGGTCAATACCATCAACATCAAGCTCCGGCGGCCGTATTATTACGGGGTTCGCCGCTCCATGAATGGATTGGCCCATGCCCGCCGGGGATCGGCGGACCGGGTAAACGACCGGGTCGCTAGCCGGTCCGCTTGTACGCCGTCAGCGCCTCGCCAAATGCCTGAAACAGCTTGCGGTTGATCGGATTGCGCTGTGGATCGTACTCCGCGTGCCACTGCACGCCAAGCGCGAAGCTCGGCGCATCCGCAATCCGGATCGCCTCGATCGTGCCGTCCTCAGCCACGCCCTCGACGACGACGCGCTCGCCGGGATCGAGAATGCCCTGGCCGTGAAGCGAATTGACGCGAATGGTCTCGCACCCCAGCAGCGTCGCGAAGGCGCCGCCGGGAACGAGATTGACGTCATGGCGGTCGGCGAAAACCACCGTAGGGTCCGGATGGATTTCGCCGCTCTCCAGCCGCGGCATCCGGTGGTTGATTCGCCCCGGCAGTTCACGGATCTCGGGGTGCAGCGAGCCGCCGAAGGCCACGTTCATTTCCTGCAGGCCGCGGCAGATGCCGAACAAAGGGATGCCGCGCGCGACGCAGGCCTGCGACAGCGCCAGCGCCAGACCGTCGCGCTGCATGTCGTAGGGCTCGTGGCGGGGGTGCGGTTCGGTGCGGAAATGCGTCGGGTGAACGTTGGCGCGGGCGCCGGTCAGGATCACGCCGTCGACCACATCCAGCAGGGCGCCGAGATCGGTGATTTCGGAGCAGCCGGCGAACATCAGCGGCAGCGCGCCGGCGACTTCGGCCACCGCGCGAAGATTGCGCTCGCCGGTCATCTGCGTCGCAAATCGATCCTCGACGCGATAGGTGTTGGCGATCACCCCGACGACCGGCCTCCTCATTGCATGGCTTCCAATCTCACGTCGCAAATCTCTGGCAGGTAAGTCTCAGGCAGCGAAATCCCCGGCGGATCATGCCTGCCACCCCGTACCGGATCAATATGGCACGCTCAAGCGCGGGCCTGCATTGCTATTTCCGTGTGAAAGCATCCTTGGAATCGATGGCCTCGGCGGTCGGCAATCCCGCGGCCTGAAGCGCCCGGCCCGCCGCATCGTCCGCTCCGTTCAGCCACGGCAGTCTGGCCTCGATGCCGCGGGTCACGGGATCGCCGAGCGAACCGCCGAAGTCGAGCGGCCAGAGGCCGTTCGGCACCACCTCGGCCGAAATGCCGCGGAGCCGGTAGCCCTTGCCCAACGCGCCCTCGACCTCGTTGGGCGGCACCCGGCGTGCGCTGGCGGGATCGGCGGGGTCGGCAAAGCTGACCAGCACCGGGATCACCTCGCCGGTCACGGGCACCGCGCCGGTCACTCGGCTCATCTGGCTGAACGACACGTTCTGTCCCGCGGCCTTGTAGGCGCGCAACGCCACATAATTGATCTCGTCGAGTTCGAGCGATTTGTCGATATGGGCCAGCAAGGCGACCAGGTTCTTGCCGCCGCCGAGATCGACGAACACGGCATCGCCCCTGGTGCGGGTCTTGCCGCCGCGGCTGTAGCTTCGGTCCGGATGCACCGCCATGATGCCGGCGGCCGATTTGACGCCTGCAGGCGTCTCCACCTCGACGGTCAGGCGGTATTTGTGATTGGGCCGGTTGATCCTGATCTGGTCGCCGATCACAATCGCGGCCAACAGGACCAGCGGGCCGACGTATTTGAAGTTCATGCCGATCGTCCCTCGCCATCCCGCGGCCCGGATCCCGGGCCCCGCTTTGCACACCCGGCACGCCAGCGTCAAACCGGCGCCTTCCGCGCTTGATCCCGGGCGCATTTCACTGAAGAGTGCCGCCGGAAATCGATTGAAGGGGGAATCAACGTGGCAGTCTCGGCTGACGATCGACTTCGGGCCCGCAACGACCTGGCATGGTCGATATCGGTCGGCGGAATCGGCATTGTCATATTTGCGGCCCTGCTCATCTTCACCTGGAATTTCGCGGCGACGCTGTTTCTGATTTTCGCCGGCATGCTGCTCGGCGTCGCGCTCAATGCCATGACCCATTTGCTCGGCTACGTCATCAGGCTGCCGCATTCGCTGCGGCTGACGGTCGTATGCCTGGTGCTGGCGGGCATGCTGTCGGGCGTGGTGTTTCTCGGCGGCGCCACCATTGCGAAACAGGCCACCGTGCTGAGCGATACGATCAAATCGCAGCTGGTCAACGTCAAGGCGTTCCTGGAGAAGAACGGCATCGATACCAGCTATCTCGAACTCGGCAATATCGGCACGCCGGCCGCTTCGTCGACCCAGGAAACGTCCGTGACGCCGGCGGCACCGGTCCCGCATAATCTTCCGAGCGCAGGCGCCATCGCCACCGGCGGCGGCGCGATCGTGAGCCAGACGCTGAAAGTGCTGCTCGGCACCGTCAGCGCGGTCGGAAATTTCTTCATCGTCCTGTTTCTCGGACTGGCGTTCGCGGCGCAGCCCGCGGTCTATCGAACAGGGCTGTTGTACATGGCGCCGGCGCGGCATCGCGCCCGCGCGACCGTGATCGTCGATCGTATCGGCGGGACGCTGGAGCGCTGGCTGATCGCGCAGATCGTCACGATGTTCGCGGTGTTCTTCGTGACCTGGCTGGGCCTCACCATCATCGGCATCCAGAGTGCGTTCATTCTGGGTATCCAGGCCGGATTGCTGGCCTTCATTCCGACCATCGGCGCGCTGATCGGCGGCCTGATCGTGGTGCTGGCGAGCCTTGCCTCCGGATGGGTCGCAGGCTTCAGCGCCTTCGTGCTGTTCATGGGCGTCCACGCGCTGGAAAGCTATGTCCTCACCCCGATCATCCAGCGTCACGCGCTGGACATTCCGCCCGCCACGCTATTCGCCTTCCAGATCCTGCTGGGCGTCGTGTTCGGCATCTGGGGTCTGGCGCTGGCGCTGCCGCTGATGGCGATCGCCAAGGTCATGATCGATCATTTCAAGGCCGAGAGAAGCCCGGCTGACGCGGCCACGGCCGGGTTCAGGGCGCCGAGCTGAGCACCGTCTCGGTATGCTCGACCTCGGGCGGCGAGGCAAAATACTGCCCGACCAGCCCGCGCCATTCCGTGAAGTTCTCCGAGCCGCGGAAATCGACGGTGTGGTTCTCGAGGGTTTCCCATTTGGCCATCAAACGATAGCGCTGCGGCTTCTCGATCGAGCGATGCAGTTCGAAGCCGCCAAACCCCTTGGCGCGTCCGAAGGCTGCGCGGGCCCTGGCGACCGCCGCCTCGAAATCCTTCTCGGAGCCGGGTTTGATGTCGATCTGCGCGATTTCGGTGATCATCGGGGGCGGCCTTTCGCTGGAGAATGAACGTCTCTAGCCCAGCCCGCCGCAAAGAAAAAGGGCGCCTTGCGGCGCCCGGCATGCGCGTCCCGCAGCAAACTCAGCTGAACAGCAGCACCGTGCCTGCAACCGTCAGGGCGCAGCCGGCGAACATCGCCAGCGGCCAGCGGCTGCGCGGGGCGGCATAGCGGCCCTGCGCCCGTCGTTCGCTGATCAGCGCCGTCTCGTATTCATCCGATGTCGAGAACAGGCAGGCGAACCCGCCGCGTGCCGAGGCGGCCGCGGCTTCGAGCGACATCAGGGCGGCGTTGGTGCGATGGCTTGGAACCATATTCATGACCTGCATGATATCGATGGAATGGTAAACGCGGGGTTACCGCGCGCTTAGGCGAGCCGCGTCACGGCCGGCTGCTGCGGCTGGCGCGCAATGCCCGCGGTCTTGCGCCGCCAGTTCTCCAGCGACAGCGGCAACTCCTCCGCCGCCTCGACGCGATTGCGCCCGCCGCGTTTGGCCTGATAGAGCGCGGTATCGGCCGCGGCCAGCAGCACCTCGAGCTCGGTGCCGGCCGGGCCGCCGGCCACCCCGATGCTGACGGTGGTGTCGACCGGACCGGTCTCATCGACGATTCCGGAAGCCTCAAAGGCCTCGCGAACGCGTTCGGCGGCGACGACGCCCTCTTCCAGCGAACAGGGCAGCAGGGCCGCGAACTCCTCGCCGCCGACACGCCCCGAAAGGTCGGTGATGCGCAGCCCGTTGACCACGACGGCGGCGAACAGTTTCAGAATCTCGTCGCCCGCCGGATGGCCGAAGCGGTCGTTGATCGACTTGAAATGGTCGATGTCGAAGATCATCACCGTCACCGGACGGCCGGCATTGGCCTCGCGATCGATCACCCGCGCGCACACCTCGGCAAAGCCGCGGCGGTTGAGCATGCCGGTCAGGGGATCCATCGACGCCGCGGTCTTGTGCGCGGTCACCGCGCGGTCCGACACCAGCATGAAGATCACGAACACGGTGCCGACCGCGTAGAGCACGAGCTCGATGGAGAATACCTTCACCCAGATGCTGCCGGAGAACGTGGCATCGTTCGCGTGCAGGAGGTCGCCGAGCAGGATCGGCAGCATCAGCACGAAACCGTGCAGCACCGGGACCACGATCGCCGGCCAGCGCGCCTGCAGCGCACGGCGCCGGTCCGACCACAATTCGGCGGCGGTCAGCGCCGCATAGGCCGCGACGATGCCGGCGCCGATCGTCATACGCAGCGCGGTGGCGTCCGGCGGCAGGGTCATGACGGCGGCGATCCAGGCGATCGCGCCGAGAACCAGCCCCGGCAGGTTCGGCTTGCGGCCGTGGAACACGCGCGAAGCGTTCCAGACCATACCGCAGGCCACGAAGCCGACCGCGTTGAGCGCCAGCGAAAGCAGTTCGCCGAGTGCGCCGGCGGCGAGCGTCCACAGCGCGACGGAGGCCGCGCCGAGCAGATAGGCGGTGCCCCACCATTTCAGCGCCGGGATATTCTCCTGCTTGCCGAAAAACAGCAGCATGGCGCCGAGCATGGCCGCAACCATGGCGGCAACGAGATACAGCGTGGAAATATCGAGCGACATGGTCCACCGGA
>NZ_JAUYAN010000353.1 GCF_030693485.1 Bradyrhizobium sp.
GCGTCAAACCCGAGGCCGCAAATGGTCAGGCGTCGAGGCGACAAGACACCGGAGCCACCGGGTGGCCGCGCGGCCGAACGGCTGCGCATGTTCGAGCAGGCCCGCCAGCCCGACCGCAAAGAAACCTTCACAAGCAAAGCCCAGCCGATGGAGAAGAAGCCCGCGAAGAAGCCGGAGGGAAAACATGAAAACAAACCGCGACGCAAAGATCGATAGGCAGATCAGGCAGAAAACTCCCTCGCCGGCGGGAGGAAAGGTGCTGAGAAGGCTGTTCGCCTATCTCGGTGAACGGGATCCCGGTCTCAACAACGACGTCGTCGCGACATTCGTGATTCCCAAGGCGACGGTCCCGAAATTCGTATTCCCGAAGCAAACCAGCCGGATCAAGGCGGCGCGCACGCTTTCGGCGCGGCCGGTCAAGCGCCGTGTCGCCGCGGCAAAATCCTTTGGCGCAGCCCTTTCGAAAGCTGCGACGTCGCTGGCGCATCCGCCCCGGACACGCGGGCGGGCGGCGGCGCCGGGCACCGCGGCCGCATTGTGGCAATCGCTCGGTCCCGATCATGTCCCCAGCGGGCAGACCTACGGCACCAACCGCGTGGACGTGATCGGCCGCCTGTCGAGCATCGCCGTAGATCCACGCGATGCAAAACACCTGCTGGTCGGAGCCGCCGGCGGCGGCATATGGGAAAGCAAGAATTCCGGCGCGAACTGGTCGCCCTGCACCGACGCAATGCCCTCGCTCGCGATCGGCGCGGTGACGTTCGATCCCTCCAGCCCCGCTCGCGTCTATGCCGGCAGCGGCGAGGGAAACTTCTACGCCAACCTCGGCGCAGGCGTCTATCTGTCGACCGACGGCGGCAGCAACTGGACCGTGTTGGCGTCAGCGCCGTTCGTGGGAGTTGGATTCTACGATCTTGTCGTTGATCCCGCGACGCCTGCAACGCTGTACGCGGCGACAACCAATGGCTTTTACAAATCGACCAACAGCGGCAAGTCCTGGACCCTGAAGCGTGTCGGCAGATGCTGGGACATCAGCGTCGATCCGGGCGGAGGGACCGTCGAGATCCTCGCAAGCTTTCAGGACGGACTGTTTGTATCCACCAATGGCGGAAATGCCTTCGCCGCCGTGGCAATGCCGTCGCTTCCCAGTGCCGCGTGGACGCGCCTTGCGGTCGATCGCGTGGCATCGGCGCCCGACATTGCCTACGCATTCGGCGCGGCAGGCAATGCCTCCCATTTCTGGCGCCGCAGCGGAACCGCGTGGAAGAAAATCAAGGTACCCGCGAGCTTGAGCGTCAATCAATCCTGGTACGACTGGTTTGTGGCGGCGACGCCCGACAAGAAGGGCCAGGTGTATATCGGAGCCATCGATACTTTGCGGGGCGATCTCTCGGGCACCACCTGGACCTGGACGAATATCACGACCCAGGGCAACAACAGCATTCATCCCGATCAGCACTGCCTGACCTTTGCACCGGGTGCTTCGAGCACGATCTACGCCGGAAATGACGGGGGAATCTACAGGTCCACCAATAGCGGCAGGACATGGAAGTCGCTCAACAAGGGTCTCGCGATCACCGAAATCGAATACATGGCGAGCGATCCGGCGACCTCGAAATGGCTGATGGCCGGAACCCAGGACAATGGAACCCTGCGACATACAGGAGGGACCAAATGGGACCACATCGCCGATGGTGACGGCGGCGATTGCGGCGTCGATCAGCAGACCTCCAACATCATCTATCACAGCTACTACAACGTCACCCTGGAACGGTCGACCAACAAGGGAAACAGCTGGTCGCCGCTGTCGCCTCCCAATGTGGCATCGCTGTTCTATCCGCCGGTCGAGGTGGTGGGCCCCACGCTTGCGATCGGCGCCGTGTCGCTGGTGGTGTCGCGAAACAGCGGCGCATCGTGGGCGATCGTTCCGCTCGGCCTGGCCGCCAATGAAGTGGCCACCACCATGCGTGCACTCGATTCGAATGCTGTCCTGCTCGGCACCAATTTCGGCAAGATACTGCAGATGGACTGGACCGGAACTGCGTGGAAGAAAACCACGCATGCCTCGCCCGCCGCCAAGTACATCAGCTGCATCGCGGTCGATCCATCGAACCCGCAGCGCTACTGGGTGACGAGTTCGCAGGTCTCGGGCGCCGGCGGCCGGGTCTTTCGTTCCGATAATGGCGGCACATCGTGGGTGAATTGTACCACGGGCCTGCCGAATATCCCGTTCAACTCGATCGTTGTCGATCCGGCGGATTTCCGGCGCGTATGGGTCGCCGGCGATGTCGGCGTGTATCAAACCAGCGATCTCGGCGCGAGCTGGGCTCCATTCTCGAACGGATTGCCCAACGCCATGGCGGTCGACCTGATCTTTCACAGGCAGGACCGCAAGTTGATCTGCGGCACCCGCAACCGCGGCGCCTGGATCGTGGACATTCCCTGACCGTTGCAGCAAGCGCCGCTGGTTTGAACCCTGTTCCAGACACGACGGAGGAAGGACATGTACAGCCTGCTGAGAAACGAACCGCTTCGAAGGCAGTTCGCCGCTGACGCAAGAAACCTGCTGGCGACGCAGGCCGTGACATTGCTGCCGGCGCTGCTGATCACGCAGCTGTTCTATCACTGGAAGAGCTTTTTGCTCGAATTCGGCGGCTTCCTCGTGACCTGGTTCGTCATTGATTTCATCGTCACAACCGCGCTCGATGCGTGGCGCGGGCGGCGAAGCACTTCATCCTGACGCATCACCGGAGCGCAATATCCAGCCAGCCCAGCGCGTTGACAGTCACCCGGTCGCCGGCATCGACCACCACCGTGGTGGTCTCGGCCTCGATGATCACGGGCCCCGCCAATGCATGACCGGGGCGGAGGTCGTCGAGCGCATAGACCGGAACCTCGCTCCAGGCGCCGAACCAGGCCTGCCGCGTTCCGCGCGGCGCGCAAGCTCCCGCCGACGGCGTCGGCCGCGCATCCTGCCCGCGTTGCGAGACTTCGCCGATCGCGGCGACACGCGCGTTGACGAAGACGACTTCCTGATCGCGCGAGGCGTAGGTGTAGAGCTCTTCGTGGCGGCGGTGGAAGCGATCCTCGATGGCGTCGACCGGCGAAGCCGCGTTCCAGTCGAGGCCGTCGAGCGCGACGTCGATCTCGAAAATCTGCTCGCCGTAGCGCATCTCGGCGGAACGTTCCGTCGTCATCGGGCCGCCGAACCAGGCACGCAGCCGGCCAGTGGCTTGTTGCTCCAGATCCTTGAACAGGTTTCGCGCTTCGTCGTTAGAGATGCGGGCGGCGGCGCCGTAATGGGTGCGGCTGACTTCGTAGCGCAAATCGCTGGTCAGCATGCCCCAGGCCGACAGCACGGAGGCTGCGACCGGCACGATGATGCGCTTGAGTTCGAGTTCGCGCGCGACCTCCGCGGCATGCAGGCCGGCCGCGCCGCCAAAACTCAGCAGCGCGAATTTTCGGGGATCGACGCCGCGGCGAAGGGTCATCAGCCGGATGCCGTCGGCCATTTTCAGGTTGATCATCCGGAAGATGCCGGCCGCGGCCTCGATCCTCTCGAGGTCCAGCGCCGCAGCGACTCCGTCCACCGCGGCTTCCGCCGCAGCAGCGTCGAGCGGACGCGCGCCGCCCATGAAAGCACCCGCATCGAGATAGCCGAGCACGACATTGGCGTCGGTCACGGTGGCAGCACTGCCGCCATTGCCATAGCAGGCCGGCCCCGGCACCGAACCCGCGCTTTCCGGGCCGACCCGCAAGGTGCCGCCGGCGTCGACGGTTGCGATCGAGCCGCCGCCGGCCGCGATGCTGGCGATATCGAGGCTGCGCAGCGCAATGCGCTGGCCGGCGAGCGTGCCATCGGCGGACAACGAGGCGCGGCCCTCGGAGATCAGCGAAATGTCGGTTGAGGTGCCACCCATGTCGAACGGCACCAGATCGGGGACACCAAGCAGATCGGCGCAGCGCCGCGCGCCGGAAATGCCGCCGGCAGGACCCGACAACACCGTGCCCGCCGCCAGCCTGGATGCTTCCTCGACCGGCGCCATGCCGCCATGCGACAGGATGATGAAGAGCGAGCCCTTGAAGCCAGCTTCGGTGAGACGCTGCTCCAGATTGCCCAGATAGTGCCGCACCAGCGGCCGGACATAGGCGTTCACGATGGTGGTCGAGACCCGCTCATATTCCTTGATCTGCGGCAGCACGTCGCTCGACCGGGAAATGCTGATGTCAGGCAGTTCCCGCGCCAGCCGTTCGACGGCGGCGAGTTCGTGCACGGGATTGAGATAGGAATGCAGGAAGCAGACCGCGACCGAATTGGCGCCGGAGCGGCGGATCGCGGCGATGGCCTCATCGAGCGAGCGATCATCCAAGGGTATCGCGATCTCGCCGTTGGCCTTGAGCCGTTCCCGCACACCGAACCGCCGCTCGCGCGGCACCAGCGGCGGCGGCGGCGGCGAGCGCAGATCGTAACGGTTGTCCTTCAGCCCCTCACGCATCTCGATCACGTCGCGATGACCCTCGGTGGTGAGCAGCGCGACCTTTGCGCCCTTGCGTTCCAGCAAGGCGTTGGTGGCAACGGTGGTGCCGTGCACGATACGGTCGGTAACTCCGAGCATTTTTTCGCGCGTCAGCTTCAGCCGCCGCGCCAGTTCCTCCAGTCCAGCCATGACGCCGACCGACTGGTCCGCCGGCGTCGACGGCGATTTCGCGAACACGGTTGTGCCGTGCTCGTCGATGGCGACGAGGTCCGTATAGGTGCCGCCGACGTC
Organism: Bradyrhizobium sp.; assembly: GCF_030693485.1. Taxonomy (GTDB): domain Bacteria; phylum Pseudomonadota; class Alphaproteobacteria; order Rhizobiales; family Xanthobacteraceae; genus Bradyrhizobium. Next base: position 4,770 of record NZ_JAUYAN010000353.1, read on the forward strand.
AATTCCAATCGTGTACATCAGGTGCCCTGCCCCGCCGGAGCATCGCCGGTGACGAGTCCCTGTTCGCAGTCCCGCGCGCGGGCTTCCGCCGTGCGTTCGGCCGGCGGTCCATAGCCGCCGCCGCCGGAGGAGCGAATTTCAAGACAGTCGCCGGGACGAATTTCGATGCCGACTTCCTTGGTGCGCAGCGGGCGCGGCGGACGTCCCTCGGAGATCAGCCGGTAATCGTGCGGCACGCCATCCTTGCCGCCGAGCATCCCGCACGGACCGTAGCGCACGCCGTCGCCCGCGGTGTTGCCGCGCGCCGGTTTTGCGGTTTCAAGCACCAGGTCGAGCGCGACGCCGAGGCCACCGCGGAACTTGCCGTCGCCGCCGGAGTTTTCGCGGAATTCATGGCGGCGAAAGTGCAGGGGGAAACGCACCTCCGCGACCTCCAGGCTGCCGAATTTGAGGCCGCCGACGCTGTGCCATTCGCCGATCGATGAATAGCCGTCGCCGCCGGAGGAGGCCCCGCCACCCGGGCGCGCCTGAAACAGGTGCCAGATGAAATTCTTGCCGGTGCGCGGATCCTCGCCCTGGATCGCAATCCGGAACCGGCGGCTCCAGCCCGCCATGGCGCGATCAGGACAGGACGCCGACAGCGCCTTGACGATGGCTTCGACGATTTCGTTGGAGGGATGGCTGGTGCACAGCGTCACCGGTCGGCCGGGATCGGCCCAGACGATGGTCCCCTGCTTGGCGATCACCTTCAACGGCCGCAACGCGCCGGTGTTTTTGGGGATTTCGGCGTCGATCAGATAGGCAAAGGCCATCGCCACCGCCGCCTGCATGTTGGCATGCGAGGAATTGACGAAGCTGGTCGACTGCGGATCGGAATCCGACAGATCGACCTCGATGTCGCTGCCCTTCTTGGTGACTTTTGCGGCGATCCGGATGTCGCTGCGGCCGTGGCCGTCATCGTCGAGGAAGGCCTCGCCAAGGAACACGCCGTCCTTCCAGGTCGAGACCACGGCGCGGGTCTGCTGCTCGGTCGCATCGAGGATCGCCTCGATGGCGGCTTCGACAACCGACGCGCCGAACTCGCTGAACAATTTTGCAACCCGCCGCTCGCCGAGATTCGCCGCCCCCAGCATCGCGGCGAGGTCGCCGCGAAACTCGCGCGGGTTGCGGACGTTGAGCGCCAGCAGATCGAGCAAATCCTCGCGCGGCCGGCCGGCCTCCGAGAGCCTGATCGGCGGGACGCGCAATCCCTCCTGCCAGATTTCGGTGGCGCCGGGATTATAGGCGCCATGGGTGGCGCCGCCGATATCGCTGAAATGGGCGCGGACGATGGTCCAGAGCAGGCGCTTCTGGCCATCGAATACCGGCACAAAGACCGTGAGATCGGGCAGATGGCTGCCGCCGTGGTAGGGATCGTTGAGCAGAAACACGTCGCCGGGCGCGACATCCTTGAACCGGTCCTCGACCACCAGCGTCGCCCAGGGCAGCGCACCGACATGAACCGGAAGATGATCGGCCTGCGCGATCAGGCGGGCGCGCGTGTCGCAGATCGCCAGCGAAAAATCCCGGCTGGAGTTAAGGATCTGCGAATAGGTGGTGCGAAGCATGGCTTCGCCCATTTCCTTCACGATCGAGCTCAGGCGGTGCTGAACCACGGATCGCGTGATGGGATCGATCTTGCTGGACATGGACGCTTGTTGGCAAAAACCGGCGGCGGGATCAAGGGACGTTGGTCAAAGCTGCCCGCTGTCCGGTCGCTCCTAAATGTCTGGTCGCATGCCGGAATCGCGGGCGCGTCCGCGAACTCCGGCCCGGCAAACCAAAAATATCGAAAACAACCCCATGTACAGTAGCAAAGGGGGCCGCTGGCCTGGAGGGTTCACCTTTGCGAAAATATTTTGACACGTCGAGGCTGGGCAAATCACCGGCACTGTTGCAACCTCGCGCAACTTTTGATGCGGTTACGCCGACGCCGCCACCTCCGCGATGGCTTCCGAGGCCGCGGCAACGATAGTCGCGACATCCCGGTCCGTCATCGGCGTCGACAACGCCATCAATCCATAACCCGCCGCCAGCACGCCCCGATTGAGCAGCCCGCGATGGAAGACCGCCGATCGCTGCGCTTCCAGCTCGGTCGGCCAGGCCGAGCGGTAGTCGCGGACCGGACGGTCGGCAAAATGAACTTTCAGCAGCGATCCGAGCCCGACGGTGCGGCCGGGCACGCCGTGGCGGCGGAACGCATCGTCGATGCCGCCGCGCACCGCCTCGCCGATCGCATCGAGCCGGGCGAAGGCCGCGTCATCCAGCAACTCCATCGCCGCGATCCCGGCGCGCATCGTCACCGGATTGGCCGAAAACGTCCCGCCATGCGGCAGATCAGGCTTGCCGGATCTGGGATCGAACACCGCCATGAACTCCCGTTTGCCGCCGACCGCGCCGACCGGAAAACCGCCGCCCATGATCTTGCCGAGCGTGGTCAGATCAGGATCGATATTCCAAAGCCCCTGCGCGCCGCGATAGCCGAGGCGGAAGGTGATGACCTCATCGAAGATCAGCAGCGCGCCGACTTCCCTGGTGACCGCGCGCAGCGCCTCGAGATAGGCCTTGTCGGCGGGCGCCAGCCCCGCGCGGTTCGGCATCGGGTCGACCAGCACGCAGGCGAGCTCCGCGCCATGCTCCCGGATCAGGCTTACCGCCGCCTCGGCATCGTTGAAGGGAATGGTGATGACGTCGGCCAGCACATTGTCCGGCGTGCCCTTCGCATAGGCGACCGAAACCGGGGCGTTGCGGCCCCAGGCTTCCGGAGTGGGATCGAGGCTGACTTCGGCATAGTCATAGGAGCCGTGATAGGC
>NZ_JAUYAN010000176.1 GCF_030693485.1 Bradyrhizobium sp.
CGCGCCACCGGCCGCACGCTCTACATCCTGGACGAGCCGACCACCGGCCTGCATTTCCACGACGTCAAGAAGCTCTTGGAAGTGCTGCACGAGCTGGTGTCGCAGGGCAACACGGTGGTGGTGATCGAGCACAATCTTGAGGTGATCAAGACCGCGGACTGGGTGATCGACCTCGGCCCCGAAGGCGGCGACGGCGGCGGCGAGATCGTTGCCTGGGGTCCGCCGGAGGATATCGTCAAGGCGCCGCGCAGCTATACGGGTAAGTTTCTGGGGCCGGTGCTGGCGAAGGCCGATGGCGGCAAGCGGAAGCGCGGGATCGAGGCGGCGGAGTAAGGGCAGGACTTGATTTCCATTGAGTGACACCCTCATCCACATTCGCTCCCTTGCAGAACGCGGAGCTATCCGCATTTCGGATCACGGCTATGACGAACTTGCCAAGGATGGGCGATCCCCAAGGATCACTTCGAACCCGGAGTTATGGTGACGGCCTATCGGCCGGATCGGGAAAGATGGTCGTCCGACTTTTTGAGGCGGAAAATACGATGATCCGAAAAACAATCAAACTTATCCATGAAGGCCGCTACGCGGCGGAAATCCCGGTAGAACTGATCGAGGATGACACCGGCTGGTCGCCCTATCTGTCTTTGGAAGATGCAAAGACGCTCGACGCCGTGCGCTTGGCATTGCGCAAAGGTGAGATTGCAGAGGCGGCCAAGCATGGTCGCGTGTTTGAATTGACGCCAATCTCGGCCTGACAGCCCCGCAGGACGGAATAGCGCAGCGTATTCCGCCGGGGCGCTCCGATGATGCTGCCCTACGCGGCGTCTGCCGGTCTCACGCGCTTTGTAATCTCCGCGCCCTTCTCCCGTTCGACAACGCCGATATCATACTGACTCTGCAAATCGAGCCAGAACTGCGCACCATTGCCGAAGTAGCGTCCAAGGCGAACGGCTGTATCGGCGGTAATCGAGCGGCGACCGTTGAGAATGTCCGTAACGCGGCCCGAGGGCACGCCGATATCAAGTGACAGCCGGTTGGCGCTGAGCTTGCGGGCTGTCAGTTCGCGCTTCAATAAGCGCCCGGGGTGTACGACAGGAGCCATCACGTCAACCTTTATGGTAGTCCACGATTTCAACTTCGTGGGCATCGCCTTTGTGAAACTCGAAACAGATACGCCAACGCTGGTTTACCGTCATCGCCCACTGCCCCCTGCGATCACCCTTGAGCTTGTGCAAACCGACACTTTTCAACGGGCTCAGATCGTTGAGTGACTTGGCGACGTTCAACGCCACCAACAGATCGATGGCGGCTTCGAAATCCAGCCCGCGAAATTGATTTGGCTGCTCGCCATCCCAAACCTTTCGGGTCGCGGAATTTCGCCACGAACGGATCATGGCACAAATATACTACGGGAAACGGTGAACGGCAAGACTGTCAGCTTTGGCGTATCAACGTTCTGTGGCCGCTGAGTACTCACTCCGCCACCACCGCCTCCACAAACCCCGCCGGATCCTCGCAAAACTCCCGCATGATCTTGTAGTGATCCGTCTCCTTCACGGTCACCGGCTCCAGCCCGTATTTCGACAACCGCAGCAGCCGCGCGTCGGGATAGGCCATCAGCATGGGTGAATGCGTGGCCATGATGATCTGGCAATGGCCGGAATTTTCCATCCGCCGCATCAGCTTCAAAAATTCCATCTGGCGCGACGGCGACAGCGCGGATTCCGGCTCGTCGAAGATGTAGATGCCCTGGCGCTGGCAGCGCTCCTCGAAGAAGCGCAAAAAGCCCTCGCCGTGCGAATGCGAGAGGAAGTCCGGCGGCGGTCCGCTCAGCGGTTCCCGGGCCGCCTCGTCGAGATATCTGGCGACGGAGAAAAAGCTCTCGGCGCGGAAGAACCAGCCGCTAGTGACCTTCGGCAACCAGCTCGCCCGAAACGCGCGGGAGAGCCGGCCGCCCATCGCCTCGATGGCGATGGAATGATCGACCGGCATGTAGCCCTTGCCGCCGCCGGCTTCGTCATAGCCCGCCAGCACGGCAATGCCTTCGAGCAGGGTGGATTTGCCGGTGCCGTTTTCGCCGACGATGATGGTGATGGCGCGATCGAAACCCAATTCGAAATCATCGCTCAGGAAAGGCAGGCAGAACGGATAGGCCGCGCGGTCGGCGATCCGCGACGGGTCGAGCCAGATGCGCCTGAGATAAGGCGCAGGCAGATTGATCGGTCGGTTTCGTCTGGAGGCCATCGTTCCTCTCCCCAGGGGCTTCGGAACATAACAGGAACAAAGATACTTTGGAAAGTCGGGTTCCCAGCTCAACCTGCTTGAGGTGGCGGCCGCCTGGAAACGCGGAGCTTCAGGTCGAGGCCAATATCCAGGTATTTAAATACCTTCAGATGGCGCTATTCCTACTGTACATGGGGTTGATTTCGATATTTTGGTGGGAGGCGAGCGACGCGACGCCTGCCGCTATCTCGATCCGGGCTACCAACCGTCGCCAGGCACCTCCAGCACCAGCTCCATTGTCATCAGCACCGGATTGTCGCTGCGCTTCAGCCGGCCTTCGGCGAGGCCGCCGGTGTAATCGACAACGGCAATGTCCAGCTCCGCTTCGGGCGCGCCGCCCGCCCCGGCCGCGATGGCTCCCGAACGGATCGCGAGTTCGGTCGCGAACGGCTCGACGAGGCGGCCGTCGGCGAAGCGCACGCCGATGGTGCTGCCGACGCCGCCGTGAATTTTGGCGTGGGTGATGCCGCGCTCACGGCAAAACGATTCCAGCGCGCCGGCAAAATCCTGGTTCGGCCGCAGCCGCAGCGCGAAGGCACGGCTGGTTGCCTTGGCTGCCGAGGCCGCACAAGCAACCGGCCCGAACAGTTTGAAATTGGTCTCGGGGTCGGGCTCGGCGGTGAACAACGCGCCGACAATGCCGAATGCCTCGACCGCAAAGGGCTCTGCGACCAAGGTTTCCTCCGGCAGGATATGGCCGCCGCCGGCACGGCCATCGGCTTCCGTCCACAACGCGTGGCAATGGAAGAACGGCGCGCCGTCGCGCTGCCCCAGCGTCATCGCGCCCGTCGTGAGCTGCGTGATACCGGCGGGCCTGAACGTGTCGCTGTAGAACGCGGCATTGGCGCCGGTCTTCGACAGCGCTGGCATCACGTAGGCAAAGGGGGCGAGCGCCCCGCTCCGGATGTTCAGCACGCCGCCGGCAAAGCCTTGCCCGGCAAAGCCGCGGCGCGCGGCCTCCAGCAGCGGCAGGCCGGTTTCCAGCGTGAAGGTGAAGGCGCGCCCCCTCGCCTCCACCCACTGGATGCGCTCGGGCACGGGTGGACCGGGCTGCGTGACGCTTCGCATCGCTCAGCGACCGGCATCGGCTGGCTGCTTGGCCTCGAGCAGGCCGCGCGCCTCGAGTTCATCCCGCACCAGCCGCTTTGGAATCTTGCCGTAACCGGATTTCGGCAGCGCCTCCCAGAAGAAGAAGCGCTTCGGCATCTTGTAGCGCGGCACCCTGGCGGCCAGGAAGGTGGCGAGTTCGAGCTCGCTCACCGCGGCCGAACCCTCGCGCGCGACGCAGACGGCGATGCCGACCTCGCCCCAGACCGGGTCCGGCACGCCGACGATCGCGACTTCGCCGATCCCGGGGTGAGTCAGAATCTTCTCTTCCACCTCGCGCGGATAGATGTTGGATCCGCCGGATATGTACATGTCCGAGGCGCGGCCGGTGATATAGACAAAACCCTCGTCATCGAGATGGCCGAGGTCGCCGGTGCGGAACCAGCCGTCGCGAAACGCCTTGGCATTGGCATCGGGGTTATCATAGTAGCCGGCGAACACGGCCGGACCGATCACGCAGATCTCGCCGGTCTCGAAGGCTTTCAGCTCACGCCCGTCGTCGGCCTGGATCGAGACCTGCATACCGGTGCGCTCATAGCCGCAGGAGCCGATCCGCGCCTGCGGTCCGTCTTCGGCATCGTGCAGCTCCGTCGGCAGCACCGTGATGTTGCCGGTGACCTCGCCAAGCCCGAAATACTGCACCAGCACCTTGCCGAGCTTCTTCAGGGCGGCCTTCTGGTCCTCGCGGTACATCGGCGCCCCGGCATAGATGATGTAGCGCAGCGAGGAATGGTCATAGCGGTCGATGGCGGGGTGCTCGACCATCATCTTCAGGATGGTCGGTACGGTGAAGATATTGGTGACGCGATGCGTTTCGATCAGACGGAACGCCTCGTTGATGTCGAACCGCTCCGAGGGCAGCAGGATGGTCGGCACGCCGCGCGCGACCTGCACCAGCTGGTGCACGCCGGCGCCGTGCGACAGCGGCGCCACGACCAGGGACGCGTCGCGCTCCGTCGTACCGGGCATCAGGTCGGCGAGATGATTGGTCACCACGAACGCCATCTGGCCATGGGTCAGCACCGCCGCCTTGGATCGGCCCGTGGTGCCCGAGGTGAAGAAGAACCAGCAGGGATCGTTTTCGTCGACGGCGTTGTTTGCGAATGTCGCGCCGGCATGGGCGGATATCGCTTCACTCACCGATCTCTCGCCGAAGGCGCCCTCGCCGATCCGCCAGGTGAAGGCGAGCGCCGGGCTCGCCGCCTTGACCGCCGCGGCATGGCCGGGGAAATCACCCTGGCAGAGGAACGCCCTGGCGCCGGAGGCGGTCGCGAGATACGCCACCTCGTCCGGCATCAGCCTGAAATTGGTGGGAACCCAGACCGCGCCGAGCCGGAAGGCTGCGAACATCGACCAGAACATCTCGTCGCAATTCCTGGAATGGACCAGGATGCGGTCGCCCTTGACAATGCCGCTTGCTGCGAGGGCCGCCGCCAGCGCCGAGACGTGACCGTCGATCTCGCGCCAGTTCCAGGACCGCTCGCCCCAAACGAGGCCGGGGCGATCGCCAAGGCGGCGGGCATTTTGCGTCAGCATGTGAGCGAGGTTCATGACCCGGTGGGACATGCGCAGGATGCCGCCGGGGGGTGCGGCCGCGGGAACGGGTTCGATCACGTGGAAGGCTCCGGAACTGGGACGACGGTTCGCCGATCAATGATTGCAATAATACGCCCAAACGGATGTAGATGTCGCCATGACCTTTGCCGCCCTGAAAAGCGATATTCGCGAGCTTTACGAAGGCGCGACGCCGCGCGGCGTCCGTTTCCGCTATGCGCTGCTGGCGTTCGATATCGTCACCGTGCTGTTCATCATCGCGACCTCGTTCCTGCCTTCCAGCGAGACCATCGAGACGCTCGACGTCCTGTTCGGCGTCGGAATCCTGGCCGACTTCGCCGCACGCCTGCTCGCCAGCCGGCATCGCCTGCGCGAATTCACCCGGTTTTCGACCTGGACCGACGTCATCGCGATCGTCTCATTCCTCGCGCCGCTGGCAGGGGAAGGCGGCGGCTTTCTGCGTATCCTGCGCACCTTGCGGCTGCTGCGCGACTACCAGATGCTGGAGCGGCTGCGCGCCGACAGCTCGTTCTTCCGGCGCAACGAGGAGGTCATTTTCGCCGTCACCAACCTTGCGGTATTCATCTTCGTGATGACCGCGATCGTCTACGAAACCCAGAAATTCCACAACAACCAGATCACGAACTATGCCGACGCGCTGTACTTCACGGTTACGGCGCTGACCACCACCGGCTTTGGCGACATCACCCTGCCCGGCACGCTCGGCCGCCTGATCTCGGTGGTCATCATGATTTTCGGCGTGACCCTGTTCTTCAATCTCGCCCGCGCGCTGCTGAACCCGGACAAGGTCCGGTTTCCCTGTCCGACCTGCGGCCTGCAGCGCCACGACCGCGACGCGGTGCATTGCAAGGCCTGCGGCGTGGTGCTGAATATTCCCGACGAGGGCTCCTGACGCCGGCCCGGCATCCTCACCGCAGCCCCGTCCCGCCGCAGCGCTGGCATTTCACCACCTTGTCGCCCTTCTTCAGCAGGCCCTTGCCCTCGCAGTTCTTGCACTTCTGCTTCTTCTTGATGTTGGGGCCCTTTTGGCTCGTCATGACGTTCTCCAGATCAGAGGCGCTGCGATCGCCGGCAAGCCAGCCTATCTCGCTTCAGAACCATAGCACCAAAGCAAGTGGACTTCGGGCCATATTGACGACCCCAGTGCGCGCCGCCGGCTTGCAGCGGCAGGTCCATGCGCCTAAATGACCCGGCGGAATCGTTTTCAGAGAGTTGAGGGTATGGCGACAGCATCCGTTCGCGACAACAAGGCCCAAAGCCGATTCGAACTCGATGTCGAGGGCACATTGGCGTTCGCGAATTATCGCCTCACGCCGTCGGCCGTCGTCATCACCCATACCGAAACGCCGCGCGCGCTGCGCGGCCGCGGCATCGCGTCCGAGCTGCTGCACGGCGCGCTGCAGCTGATCCGCGCCGATGGATTGAAAGTGATCGCCGGCTGCGGTTTCGTGGTGGATTATCTGCGCAAGCATCCGGAGTTTGCGGATCTGGCGGGGTGACAAGCGCTGGGCGCGACCGGCTATCCTGACCTCCGACTGATCACGGGTCTTCGGTTCGCCCACAAAAAAGGCCCGCCGTCCGGCGGGCCTCTTAATTCGTCCGACGATCTGCCCGTTACCCGCCGGACTAGTCCTTCAGCTCCGGCGGCAGCTTGCCCCCATTGGCGGCGAGTTTCGTCATCACCTGCTTGTGCAGCCAGATATTCATGCTGGCGGAATCGTTGCTGTCGCCGGTGTAGCCGAGCTCCTTGGCGAGCTCCTTGCGTGCGGTGAAACTTGAATCGATATCGAGCGCCTTCATCAGATCGACGATCGAAGTCCGCCATGCCAGCTTTTCACCCTTGGCCTTGACGGCGGCGTCCAGTATCGGCGCGACGTCGACCGTGGCCGCGGCCGCCGATCCACCTCCAGCAGCGGTACCGCCGCCCGCAGGCGCCGCGTCGGCCTTGGTGCCAAAGATCGCGCCCATGATTTTTCCGAAAATGCTCATAGATTTCTCCAAATAGACGATACGAACAGCCCGCTCTGACCTTAGCGTCCCCGCCGAGGCTTGCCAATGCAGCATTCACCGAAGCGTGAGCGACGGCGCGGGTGATTGGGAGTACGCTGATGGTTCAGTTCGCGACATGGCCTGCTCCGGTTTCCTGTCTTCGCGTCTGGCCCTGATCGTGATCGTTTCGCAGACGGCCTGTTGGCGCCCGCAACGGCGTGACATGCGGCTGTCACACAAAGGGAGACGACGACCATGGCCACGCCATACCCGGGCAATGCTCCCGGCAATGTCACGCCGCTGGAAGCACAAAATACCGCAGCCGCCCCCGTCATCCGAACCATCGGCCTGTCCGACTTGCACCGGGCGCTGCGGCTCGGCTGGGAGGACTTCAAGGCGGTGCCCAGCCACGCCATCATTCTCGGCGTGATCTATCCGGTGCTCGGACTGGTACTGGCGCGCACTGTACTCGGCTATTCGGTTCTGCCGCTGCTGTTTCCGCTGGCGGCGGGCTTTGCCCTGCTCGGCCCGTTCGCAGCCCTCGGCCTCTATGAGCTCAGCCGCCGCAGGGAGCGCGGTGAACAAGCCTCGGCGTGGGACGCGGTCGAGGTGCTGCGCTCGCCGTCGTTCGGCGCCATGCTCGGGCTCGGCACGCTGCTGCTGGCACTGTTCGTCGTGTGGGTGTCGACCGCACAGGCGATCTATGTCGCGGCCTTCGGTTACGAGGCCGCAGCCGGGATTCCTGATTTCGCGCGGCGCGTGCTGACGACGCCGGAGGGATGGTGGCTGATCGTCGTCGGCTGCGGCGTCGGCTTCCTGTTCGCGGTGGTGGCGCTGTGCGTCAGCGTGGTTTCATTCCCGCTGATGCTCGAGCGTCACGCCGGGGTCGGCGACGCCATGGTGACATCGCTGCGCGTGGTGGCGCGAAATCCGGTACCGATGGCGGCATGGGGATTGATCGTCGCGGCGTTGCTGGTCGCGGGATCGCTGCCGGCCTTCCTCGGCCTCGCCATCGTCATCCCGCTGCTCGGTCATGCCACCTGGCACCTCTATCGCGAGGTCGTCGCGCCCGAACTCAACCCGCAACCGCTCCCGCCCCGCCCGCATCGCGAGCGGCGCCCGGCGGCGGACTTCCCGGCCAACCTGTTCCCGTGGAAGCGCAAAAACGACGCGTAGCAAGCGTCAAGCCACGGCGGGACAAGCCATGCCATCGGGCCGCCGGTTCTTGCTGACCGGCGGCTTGAGCATGCAGGCGCTCGTTGTCCGAGATCTTGAAACGGCGCTGTTCGCAGTCTTTCCAATCAGGCTGCTCCAAAACAATGAATTTATATTCATATTTATTTGAAAAACTGCATGCGAATCACGCATGCATATTTAAGCCTGATCAAGTCTTGGGCAGGCTGTTTTCGTCCTCATCTCATGCGAATGGTAGCAGCGCACCTAGCTCGGATGTCTAAGGTGAGGTGTCGGTTTTGTAACAATTCCTCGTGCTTAACTGCTGTATCTCGAATTTTTCCGTATACACCGGCGATCGCTCGGCACCTCTGAAAAGGCTAATCGATTCTTATCATTGCCATGCGTTTTTCACCTAGCTGCATCGCAACACCAGAGCTTCTGCACTGCGGCATGGTTTTCTATATTCATTACAACGATGAGGCTTCCTCCAAGAGCTGAATCGTATTTTCAAGGAGACTACCCATGTTGCTCTCGCTCATCCGCATGATCCAGGCGTTCCGGGACTATCAGCGCAATGTCAGCGAATTGTCCCAGCTTAGCGATCGCGAACTGTCCGATATCGGTCTGGATCGCTCGGACATTCCGCGCGTTGCAGCCGGTACCTATCACGGCTGATTCGTTTCTCAACTGACTGACGATAACGCCCGCCTCGCTGCGGGCGTTGTCGTATCTGCGGTGCATTCCACTTGGCCCGAAAACGCGCTACGTCTCTCGGCCATGAACGCCAGCAAATCTGCCACTGAAACCGTCCATATCGTAGGCGCCGGCCTGGCCGGCTCGGAAGCGGCCTGGCAGGTCGCCAATGCCGGCGTCGCCGTGGTCCTGCACGAGATGCGCCCTGTCAGGATGACCGAGGCCCATCGCACCGACGGCCTGGCCGAGCTGGTCTGCTCCAATTCCTTCCGCTCCGATGATGCCGCCAACAACGCCGTCGGGCTGCTGCATGCCGAAATGCGCCGGCTGGGCTCGCTGATCATGCGGGCCGCCGATGCCAACCAGGTGCCCGCCGGCGGCGCCCTGGCGGTGGACCGCGACGGCTTCTCCGCTGCCGTCACCAAGGCCCTCAACGATCATCCGCTGATCGATATCGACCGGACCGAGGTCGGTGGCCTGCCGCCGGCCGATTGGGGCAATGTCATCGTCGCGACCGGACCCCTGACCTCCGCACCGCTCGCGGAAGCTATCCGCGTACTCTCGGGCGAGGACGCGCTGGCATTCTTCGACGCCATCGCCCCGATCGTGCACCGGGATTCAATCGACATGTCGGCGGCGTGGTTTCAGTCGCGCTACGACAAGGTCGGCCCCGGCGGCACCGGCGCCGACTACATCAACTGCCCCATGAACAAGGAGCAGTACGACGCCTTCGTCGACGCCCTGATCGCGGGCGAGAAGACAGACTTCAAGGAGTGGGAAACCAACACCCCCTATTTCGACGGCTGCCTGCCGATCGAGGTGATGGCCGAGCGCGGCCGCGAGACGCTGCGCCACGGGCCGATGAAGCCGGTCGGGCTGACCAATCCGCACGACCCGACCGTGAAGGCATATGCCATCGTGCAGCTGCGCCAGGACAACAAGCTCGGCACGCTCTACAATCTGGTGGGTTTCCAGACCAAGTTGAAGCATGGCGCCCAGCAGCGCGTGTTCCGCACCATTCCCGGCCTCGAGAACGCCGAATTCGCCCGACTGGGCGGCCTGCACCGCAACACCTTCCTGAATTCGCCGAAACTTCTGGACACCCAGCTGCGCCTGCGCGCCCAGCCGCGGCTGCGCTTCGCCGGGCAGATGACCGGCTGCGAGGGCTATGTGGAATCCGCCAGCATCGGGCTGATGGCCGGCCTCTATGCCGCCGCCGATGCCCGCGCGGCATCATTGGCGCCGCCGCCTTCGACCACGGCGCTGGGATCGCTGCTCGGCCACATCACCGGCGGCCACATCGAGACCATCGACGCCGGTCCGCGCTCATTCCAGCCGATGAACATCAATTTCGGACTGTTTCCGCCGCTGGCCAGTGCTCCCACCAAAAAGCCCGATGGCACCCGGCTGCGTGGCAACGAAAAGACCGTGGCAAAGAAGCAGGCGATGAGCGCGCGGGCGCTATCGGATCTCGACCGCTGGATTGCCGATCACTTGCGCGTTCAAGCTGCGGCGTGAGCATTCCATGAGTCTACCGAAAGACGACGCCGCCGTGCTGTCGGCGCGATGGACCGAAGGCGTGCTCTTGAAGCGCGACGTGTTTTCGACTGTCGAGCGCGGCCGCTTTCGCGCCGATGCCGGTGAAGTCGACGCCGTGCTGCGCCGGCTCGATCAGGTGCCGTGGTGGTCTTACCTTCCGGCGCGTCATCTGTTCGGACGCGAGGCCCGCGCACTGGCGCTGGCGCGCGACCTCGATGTCGGGCCGAAACTGTTGTGGGCCGGCAAACAGGCGCTGGTGCGAGGTTTCATCAATGGTGTGGCGCTGCAAATGGCAAAGCCGCATGGCGACGCCGCCTATTTTCGCTCCGCCAAGCAGGCGTTGCGAAGAATGCATCGCGCCGGGATCTGCCATAACGATCTCGCCAAGGAGCAAAACTGGCTGCGCGGCACCGATGGCCGCGCCTATGTCACGGACTTCCAACTCGCGGCCTGCTTCAAATCGCGCAGCAAGCTGTTCCGGATCGCGGCCTATGAGGATCTGCGGCATCTTCTCAAGCACAAGCGCAGCTATGCACCGGAGGCGCTGACGCCGGCAGAGCGCAAGATCCTGGCGCGCAAATCGGCCGTCGCCAGCGTCTGGCTGATGACCGGCAAGAAAGTCTACCGCGCCATTACCCGCGGCCTGTTCAACTTTACCGACCGCGAAGGCGGCGGCCGGCGGCTGGTCAACGACGCGCCGGTTCTGCTCGAGCTGATCCGTAAAAATCCTGAGGTCGGCGACGTCGCCATCGTCGCCTTCGCCGACCGCCGCACCGGCGTGGGGCTTTATGCCTTTGTGGAAGCCGACCAGCCCGCGCTCGAAGTTCAACTGCGCAGCGAACTCACGGCCGCAAAGGGCCCAAAGCCACCGGAGCACATCCAGGTGGTACAGGCGCTGCCGCGCGATGCCGCCGGCAAGCCCCGCACCGAGATTTTGCAGCTCGTGGCGATGAATCAGCTCGATCTGATCGAGCCGATGATAACCAGCGACGCCGACCGCGCGTTCTTGAAAAGCATTCTGGAGTCGCGGAAGAACTTGCGGGACCGGTTCAATTTCGAGGCGGGTGATTTGGCGCAATCGCCATCACAGAACGTCATCACCCGCGAAGGCGGATGATTCAGTATTCCAGAGGCGTCCGAGATTCGATCGAGAGGCTGCGGCTTACTGGATACCGCATTCGCGGAGTATAACGACCATGAGTGATGCAACATAAAGTGCCTCCGCACCCTATGAAAATTCCTTCGACCTTGACGCCCGCCACAACGTCCACAGGGTCCGTAACCGCGACGTGAGATGCGGAGCGAACGGATCGGTGTCGGCGCGCGACATCCGTTGCAGGTCGCGGCGGACCAGCGCCAGCGGCAGGAACACCGGCCTGACCTCCGGCGGCACGCTCTCCAACAGCGCCAACGCCGTCTTTAAATGTCCTCGTCCCTCGGCAATCAATTGTTCCAGCGCCACACGGAGTTTCGGCGTCTGCTTGCCGACAAACACTAGTTCCATCCCGATGCCGTGCTGCTGCAGCAGTTGCAGCGGCACGAACAACTGGCGCCGCGACGCATCCAGCGGCAATGCGGCGATCACCTGGGCGATGCCCTGCGCGAGGCCGGCATGACGCGCGAGGTGCTCGATCTCATCGGATTGGCGGCCACAGATTGCGGCGCCCAACGAAAACAGCGCGGACGCGGTATCGTTGATGTAGCCTTCCAGCGCCGCCATGGTCGGCATCGGATCGTTGTAGAGATCGAACTGGTGTTCATCGATCAGCCGCGACAGCCGCTCGACCGGCAGCCGGTAGCTGCGGATCGCCTGCATCAGTTCAGCCGCCACCGGATTGCCCTCGACGCCGCCATGGCTGGTGCCCGCCAGCATGTCGGTCCACCATTGCAGGCGCATTTCGCCGGGCAGCGGCTGGCTCACCTGCTCGCGCACCCGCGAAATCTCGACATTCAAGGCGTAGACCGCCAGCAGCGCGCGGCGCTGGTCGGACGGCATGAAGAGCGTGGAGGCGTAGCGGGCGAAATCATGGCTGCGCACCAGGTCGGCGCAGAACGAAGCGGATTCCCGGTTGCCCTCCCCGCCGTTCATGGCACCGCGATCAGCGCCGCCGCGACGCGCCGGCGTTCGCCGATCATGATATTGTAGGTAGTGATCGCGGGTCCGGTCTGCATCGTGTCCAGCACCACCCTCACCGCGCGCAGGGCATCGCGTAGCGCAGGTGGCGCCAGCCAGACGCCAGTGCCGGTGCCAATAATGAGCGTATCGATCCCATTGGCCGCTTCGAAGACGCGGACCAGCGAGGCCCCGTCGATCTCCTCAGGCCTGGTCACCGGCCAGGCCCAGATCGCCTCCGGCAGGCACAGCAGCGAGCCGCGATGCGACATCTCGGCGAAGGCGAAGCCGCCCTTGCCATAGGCCTCGATCGGCGCCGATCTCGGAAGATGCGGAGCGTCCGACGGGGCCGGCATCGTCACTTTCCGGACGGCTTTTCCGGTGCGTCCCGGTTAACGCCGACGCCGAGATAGATCAGGATCGGTGCTGCGATGAAAATCGAGGTGTAGGTGCCGACCAGCACCACGCCGAAGATCATCACGGCGGTGAAGCTGTGGATGGCGTGACCGCCGAACAGGTACAGCGCCAGCAAGGCCAGCGTCACCGTGACGTGGGTGATGATCGAGCGCGACAGCGTCGAATTGATGGACTCGTTGAGCAGCTCCGGCATCGGCATTTTCTTGTAGCGCCGCAGCATTTCCCGGATCCGGTCATAGATCACGACGGTATCGTTCAGGGAGTAGCCGAGAATCGTCAGCAACGCCGCGATACTGGTCAGATCGAAATCGATCTGGGTGATCGACATGAAGCCGATGGTGAGCACGATGTCATGGACGTTGGCGATCATGGCGCCGAGCGCAAACTGCCATTCGAACCGGAACCAGAGATAGATCAGGATCCCGAAGATCGCGAGCATCAGCCCCAGCATGCCGTAAGCCAGCAGTTCGCCGGAAACGCGCGGTCCGACGACTTCGACACGTCGATACTCGACTGACTCGCCGAGCGCGCCGCGGACCTTCTGCACCGCCACCTGCTGGGCGGCATCGCCGCCGGGCTGTTCCGCGATGCGGATCAGCACGTCGGCTGGTCCGCCGAACTGCTGCAACTGAACTTCGCCGAGACCAAGCCCGGTCAGCGCTGTCCGCATCGGCGCAATGTCGGCGGTGCCGGACTTGGCCCTTACTTCCAGCAGCGTGCCGCCCTTGAAGTCGATGCCGAAATTCAGCCCATGGGTGAAGAACAGCATGATCGCGGCAATCGAGAGCAGCGCCGAAATAGGAAAACTGATGCGACGAAAGCGGGTGAAATCGAACTTGGTGTCGTCAGGCACGATTCGCATCGCCGGCAGCCAGCCGAAGCAGGCGACCACCGTCATCACGGCAACAAGGACACCGAGTCCGATGAGAACGTAATTTGTCACAGCCGGCTCATTTCCTAAATCGGCACGGTCTGCGGCCGCTTCCATCTCACCCACGTCGCGACGATCAGAGCGGTAAGCGTAAAGGCGGTGAAGACCGTGGTGATGATGCCGATGCCGAGCGTCACGGCAAAGCCGCGCACCGGTCCGGTGCCGATATAGAACAGCACGGCTGCGGCGATGAAAGTGGTGATGTTGGAATCCAGAATCGTGGCCAGCGCGCGGCGGAATCCGGCATCGATCGCGTTGATCGCGCTGCGCCCGCCGCGCAATTCCTCGCGGATACGCTCATAGATCAACACGTTGGAGTCGACGGCGATGCCGACCGTCAGCACGATACCGGCGATGCCGGGCAGCGTCAGCGTGGCGTTCAGGAGCGACAGGATGCCGAAGATCATCGCGACGTTGATGGCGACTGCGATGTTGGCGAACACCCCGAACAGCCGATAGGTCAGCAGCATGAAGATGATGACCATGATGGAGCCGACATAGGCGGCGAGCTCGCCCTTTTCGATGGAATCCTGGCCCAGACCTGGGCCGACCGTGCGCTCCTCGATCACGGTCAACGGCGCCGGCAGCGCGCCGGCGCGCAGCAGGATGGAAAGATCGTTGGCCGCCTGCACCGTAAAGCTGCCGGAAATCTGGCCGGAACCACCGATGATCGGCTCGCGGATTACCGGCGCCGAAATCACCTCATTGTCGAGCACGATGGCGAACGGCTGACCGACATTCTCCGTCGTCGCCTGCGCGAATTTGCGCGAGCCCGACGTGTTGAAACGGAAACTGACGATCGGCTCGCCGGTGCGCTGGTCGAAGCCCGGCTGCGCGTCGGTCAGATCGCCGCCGGAAACCAGCACCTGCTTCTTGATGACATAAGGGGTCTTCGGCGTGGTCGAACTCATCAGCACGTCGGAGTCCGGCGGCGGCCTGCCCTGCTGGGCCTGCTCCGCCGGCACCGTCTGATCGACCATGCGGAAATCGAGCTTGGCGGTCTTGCCGATCAATTCCTTCAGTCGGGTCGGATCCTGCAGGCCCGGAACCTGCACCAGAATCCGGTCCAGTCCCTGGCGCTGGATCAACGGCTCGACAGTGCCCAGTTCGTTGACGCGCTTCTCGACGATCTGAATCGACTGTTCGACCGACTGCCGGATGCGGTCGGTAATCGCCGCAGCGGGAACGCTGAGCCGGATGAGCCCGCCGCTGGCGTCGGCGATTTCAAGACTGCGCTGGCCGCTGGATCCGAGCAAGCCGCCGAGCGGCTGAGACAACTCGCGCAGTTTGGTCAGCGCCACCGGCAAATCGGTGTCCTTGGTCACGCGCACTTCGACAGTTTCGTTGCGCACGGCGAGCCCGGTATAGGGGATCTTGGCATCGCGTAACGAGCGGCGAACGTCGTCGCGGATCTGATCAAGCCTGTCCTTCCTGACCGAATTGGCATCGACCTCAAGCAGGATATGCGAACCGCCCTGCAAATCGAGGCCCAGCACCAGATGGCGCTGCGCCCATTTCGGCCAGGTTTTGACGGTGGCTTCGGGGAAGAAGTTCGGAACGGCGCAAAGGCACACCACCAGCGCCGTGAGGATGATCGCCAGCGCCTTCCACCGCGAGAAATACAACATCGAGTTGACCCGTCAAATCAGGAGAATACGGCGCGCAAAAAGCTAGCTCGCGGACGTCTCGTCCTTGGCGGGCTCGGCCTTTTCCTTCGCAGGCTCGCCCTTGGCGCGGACCCCGGAAATCATCTGCCGCATCTGGCGCACGCGGACGCCATCGGAGATTTCGAACTCGATCTGGTCGTCATCGACCACTTTCGTCACTTTTCCGACCAGGCCGCCCGAGGTCACGACCGTATCGCCGCGGCGGATGTTCTTCACCAGTTCGGCATGGTCCTTTACCTTCTTCTGCTGCGGCCGCAGAATCAGGAAGTACATGATCACGAAGATCAGGGCGAACGGCAGCAGCGACATCAACATGCTGTTGGTATCGCCGCCGGCCGCGGCCTGGGCAAACGCAGGAGTAATCAGCATTCGGACAATCCTCGTGAAACGGGGGTAAACCAGCGACCCATCGGCGTCAGGCCGGTTCGGTCAAATTCGCGCGGACTATAGCGACCAGCGCCCCAATTGCAACGCTGCCAGCCCCCTCATTTGGGCCGCTTGCGGCCTTGTGCAAGGCCCGATATGGGTGCGTCCTGAGGAACCCCCAAGATGTCAAAAAAGCCCAGCAAAACAGGCTCTCGCGCCGCCTCCCGGGCTGGCCAGCGGAAATTGGCGAAGCCCGCGACAAAACGCCCGCCCGCCCCGCCGAAACAGGCCACGGACCAGCGGATCGCACGCGCGCTCGAAGCCATCGTGGCGCACCTCGCCGCCGCTTCGCCGGCGTCGCATGCCGCCGACTCATTCGGCAGCGCCGACGCCTTCGTCTGGCACCCAAACGGAAGGCTAACACCGGTGCCGCGCGTCAGCCGGGTCGACCTCGGCCTGCTCAAGGGCATCGACCGGGTGCGCGACATCCTGATCGAGAATACCGGGCGTTTCGCCGATGGCCTGCCGGCCAACAACGTACTGCTGTGGGGCGCGCGCGGCATGGGCAAGTCGTCGCTGGTCAAGGCAGCGCACGCCAATATCAACGTCGCGCGCAAACCGGCGCAACGCCTCAAGCTGGTCGAGATCCACCGCGAGGACATCGAGAGCCTGCCGGCGCTGATGGACAGGCTGCGCCGCTCGGATTTCCGCTTCATCGTGTTCTGCGACGACCTGTCGTTCGACGGCAACGACGCCTCCTACAAGTCGCTGAAGGCGGTGCTGGAGGGCGGCATCGAGGGACGTCCCGACAATGTAATCCTGTACGCGACCTCCAACCGCCGGCATTTGCTGGCGCGCGAGATGATCGAGAACGAACGCTCGACCGCGATCAATCCCGGCGAAGCAGTCGAGGAAAAGGTCTCGCTGTCGGATCGCTTCGGCCTCTGGCTCGGCTTTCACCGCTGCAGCCAGGATGAGTATCTGGCGATGGTGAAAGGCTATTGCAGCCATTTCGGCATCAAGATCGCGGAAGCCGAACTGGAGCGCGAGGCGCTGGAATGGGCGACCACGCGCGGCTCGCGATCGGGACGTGTCGCCTGGCAGTTCACGCAGGAACTGGCGGGTCGGCTCGGGGTCCGGCTGAAGCCGGACTGATCCTCAGCCTTCGGCGGCGGGCCGTTGCGACCGCGCCAGCGGAATGATCAGCAGCCCGAGCAACGCCACCGCGGCCAGCAGTGCCCAGGCCTCATTGACGCTGGTCGCGAAGGCGGCCTGCTCGATCATGGAGGCAGCAGCCGCGAGATCCGGCGGAATCCGGTCCAGCCCGATTGCCTTCGCGGTCGTGATGTCACCCGCGATCAGGCGCTGGCGGATGGCTTCGGCATGTCCGCTGGTGCGTCCGTAGAGGACCGTATCGATCAGCGCGATCCCGACGGCGCCGCCGAGGTTTCGCATCATGTTGAACAGGCCGCTGGCGTCCGGCACCTGCTTGTGGGGCAGCGTCTCGAGCGCAAGCCTGGTCGGCGGCAGCAGGCAGAACATCGCCGCGAAGCCGCGCAGCACCTGGGGCCAGAACATCTCGTCGAAATCGGCGGTGCGACTTTCGAACGCGCTCATACCGAGGCCTATGGCGAACAGGCCAAATCCAAACGCCGACAGCCAGCGCGGATTGACCCGGCTCTCCAGCGCGCCCGCAATCGGCGCGGCCACCAATTGGGCGGCGCCCGTCACCAGCATGATCGAGCCGATCTGCAACGGGTCTTGCTGCCGGACATAGGCGAGAAACACCGGCATCAAATAGACCGCGCCGAACAATCCGACGCCGAGACAGAAGCTGAGCCCGCATCCGACCGAAAACGACGACACTTTCAGCGTTCTCAGTTCGACCAATGGCTGCACCGCCTTCAGCGTTCGCACCGCGAACGCCGCCGTCGCGGCAGCGCAGAGCGCGAACAGGCCGAAGCAGACTGCGGAGAACCAGCCATTGTGCGGCGCCTGTTTCAAGCCGATCTCCAGGCTCGCCAATGCCACTGCCATCAGCGCCAGCGCCATTGCATCGAAATGCTTCAGCTGGTTCAGCCGGGGCCTGCCCCGCGGCAGCAGGAACGGTGTCGCGACCACCGCGATGACGCCCGGAACGACATTGATCAGGAACAGCCAGGGCCAGGAATAATGATGCGTGATCCAGCCGCCCACCACCGGTCCGACGGTCGGCGCCAGCACGGCCACGATGCCGGCGATAGTGCCGGCGATCGGATGGGCCCGCGGCGGAAACAGCAGAAAGATCCCCGAGAACACCGCGGGGATCAGCGTGCCGCCGGCAAACCCCTGCAGGATGCGGAAGCTCACGAGCGACGTGAAATTGGTGGAGAAGGCGCAGCCGATCGACGTCACGGTGAAGATGAAGATGGCGATCACGAACAGCCAGCGCAAAGTGAGGACGCGTGTCAGCCAGCCGGTCAGCGGAATCGCCGTGATCTCGGCGATCAGATACGCCGTCTGGATCCAGCTCATCGCATCAGGAGAGATCCTTAGCGAATGCTGGATTGCCGGCAGCGAGGTCGCGACCACCTGAATATCGAGGATCGCCATGAACATGCCGAGGCACATCAGGATGAAGCCGAACCAGGTGGCAATCCTTGCCGAAGTCGTCCGCCAGATCATGGGGTGCCGAGCATCATGGTCTCACGCGGCGCCCCCGGCGCGGCTTCGGCATATCGGTGGACCGCAGGAAGCGAAGCGCAGAGAGCGATAAAAACGGTGGCCGGCAACCGCAGGCCTGAAGGTTACGCAATAGCGGACCAAGGCAATGAAGTACACCTCCGGACCCGCACGCGTGTAACTCAGCCAGACGAAAATGGCCGGGAAAACCCCGGCCACCACGCAGAAACAACTGGAACTGACAATATCGCGTTCCGTTAGCTCGCCTCACGCCCCGTTGAGGAATTGAAGCGGGTCAACCGGTGAAGATCCCTTGCGGATCTCGAAGTGGAGCTGCGGCGACCCCACTTCTCCCGACTGACCCGACTTGGCAATGATCTGGCCACGCTTGATGGTGTCGCCGCGCTTCACCAGCAGCTCACTCGCATGGGCATATGCGGTGACGTAACCGTTGGAGTGCCGAACCAGAACGAGATTGCCGTAACCCTTCAGTTCATTTCCGGAATAGGCAACGACGCCATCCTCGGCCGCCTTGACCGGCGTGCCTTCGGGCACCGCCAGATTGATTCCGTCATTCGCCTTGCCGTTGGTCTTGGCGCCATAGGTCGTGATCACCTTGCCGCGCACCGGCCAGCGGAAGGTCGGCAGCGCGCCGGTTGCTTCACTGGCTTTCACGGGCGCTTCAGCCGCCGGCGCGTCTTCCACCTTTGCGGTCGCCGACGCGAGCCGCGCGCTTTGCGGGGGCGTGCCGGCCACGGCGGCCGTTCGGGTCGCCGGTGCGGTGGGCTGGACGGCGGCAACGGCGACCGGCTGTGCCGCCGCGGTCCTGACGCCCGGCATGGTCAGCTTCTGGCCGAGCTTGAGTTTCGACGAGGAGTCGAGGCCGTTGGCCCTGGAAAGATCCGCCGCCGTCACGTTGTTGCGACGGGCGATGCTGAGCAAGGTGTCGCCGCGATTGACGACATGAAACGTCGGCGCCGCAGCCGCGACAGGCTTGCTGGCAGGCGCCGCCAGGGCCGGCGCAGGCGCAGCGGCGGCCGCGGTCTGACGGGGAATGATCAGCTGCTGCCCCGGCGACAGCGCGCGCGGTCCCTTGTAGCCATTGGCCTGCAGGATCGCAGCGGAGGAAACGTTGTAGCGGCGCGACAATCCTTCGAGCGTGTCGCTGGTGCCGACGATGATCGTGGTGCCTGCCTGGGCCTGAGCCGGCGCGCGGACGGCCGCGACCGAGCGCGGGGCGACGGTGGCCGTGGTCTCCAGCGGTTGCTGCGTCGGCGGCGCGTAGGAGGACAGGCCCCGCCCTCCTCCGGATACGCCTGAATGCGCGGCCGGATAGGACTGCGGCGCCGAGATCGGAGGCGGCAGCGGCTGCGACTGATATTGCGGCTGTGCCTGGTATTGCGCCTGCGGGCGGGAATATTGCGGAAGTTCGCGGCGCTCGACCGCAGGTGCTCGAACCGAGTTGGTGGTTTCCGGTTGCGATGCAAAAGGATTGGACAGGTTGTTTTGCGACAGCCGCGTCTGCATGTCGGCGCTGCAGCCGGCAAACCCAAATGACATCAGCGCCAGCGCCGCAACGTGCGGAACGCGACGCGAGTAAAGCAACTCGACGACACGGGACATGGTTACTCACTCGTACGCAACAAATTACTGATTTGAGTAAACACGCCCCCAGTAAACAACCGCTTAACCCTGGGAATAAGACCTTGGCGGGACAGCCAATCCGGGTCTTACAGTTCGCGGGCGATCCCGGGCAGCGCCGGGACGAAGCGCACGTCCACCAGCGCCTTGCGCTCGAAGCCGGCCTCGGTTCTGGTCAGGCGGATCAGGGTCTGGGTGCCGTGATGCGGCCCGACCGGGGCAATCAGGATGCCGCCGGGCTCGAGCCGCTGCATTAACGCATCGGGGACCTGCTCCATCGCCGCCGTCACAATGATGCGGTCGAAATTGCCGGCGCCGGCCGGGATGTCGAAGCCGTCCCCCAGCATCACCTCGACATTATCGCATCCGAGCTTCTCCAGCCGCGCCCGCGCGCTGTCAGCGAGCGTCCGGTAGCGCTCGATCGACAGCACATGGCCGCTCAGCCGCGACAGGATGGCAGCCTGGTATCCCGAGCCGGTGCCGATCTCCAGCACCCGATGATGCTTCTGCAACTGCAATTGCTCGGTCATGTAGGCCACGACGAACGGCTGGCTGATGGTCTGGCCGCAGGCGATGCCGAGCGCGCTGTCGCGCCAGGCGTCGGCGCGATCGGCCGGCTCCACGAAAGCGTCGCGCGGAACCGCCTCCAGGGCGCGCAGCACCGCCTGATCGCTGATCCCCCGCCGCCGCAGGTTGAGCTGAAACATCATCTTTTCCGGCGGGTTTTGAACGGCGGGCATGTCGGTCTCGCAAAACACTACCGCGGCACCCTAGCGCGCCTCGGACTATTCGATGCAATATAGAACGCAGGTTTCTCTGCCAATCCGGGTTCCCTCGGCGGAACCCGGCGTGGTACCTTGGCGTTGACCAACGACGCGGCGTGCAGGACACGTTCATATTGCGCCTGCTAGCGTTATTTGCGATCTTTACGGTGGGGCGGGCAAGGACATCATCATGACGGAGGCGCGGCTGCCGCGGGGTTCAGTGTTTCTCGTCGAGGACGAGGTCATGATCAGGATGATGGTCGCCGATATGCTGGAGGAGCTTGGCTTCAGCGTCGCGGCCGAGGCCGGCGAGATCAACGAGGCGATCCGGCTGGCTCAATCCACCCATTTCGACTTCGCCATTCTCGACGTCAACGTCAACGGCAAGGTGATTTCGCCGGTTGCCGAAGTGATCAAGGCGCGCAACCGCCCGTTCATTTTCGCGACCGGCTACGGTTCGTCGGGCCTCCCGGAAGAATATCGCGATCGCCCGGCGCTGCAAAAACCCTTCCAGCTCGAAACCCTGGCCAAGATAATCGACGCGGCGCTGAAAAGCGCGACGGTATAGGGGAGGATGGTCTTACCGGGAGGGCCTTACCCTCCTGCGAATTAGACTCGCAAACAGCGCCGCTATTTCAGCGTCGCGGTCAGCGCTTCCGAAAATGCTTCGTCGGTGCGGTCGAGCCGCAGCGGGGTCACCGAAACATAGCGCGCCGCCAATGCGGCAAGGTCGGTGCCTTCGGCCGGCGTGTCCAGCATGGCCGCG
>NZ_JAUYAN010000365.1 GCF_030693485.1 Bradyrhizobium sp.
GGTCCCAAGGGTTCGGCTGTTCGCCGATTAAAGTGGTACGTGAGCTGGGTTCAGAACGTCGTGAGACAGTTCGGTCCCTATCTGCCGTGGGTGTTGGAATATTGAGAGGATTTGTCCCTAGTACGAGAGGACCGGGATGAACGTACCTCTGGTGGAGCAGTTGTCGCGCCAGCGGCAGTGCTGCATAGCTATGTACGGACGGGATAACCGCTGAAAGCATCTAAGCGGGAAACCCACCTCAAAACGAGTATTCCCTTGAGAACCGTGGTAGACCACCACGTTGATAGGCCGGGTGTGTAAGTGCGGCAACGCATGTAGCTTACCGGTACTAATCGTTCGATTGGCTTGATTGCTCTCATTTTCAGTGTCCATAAAAGACACCAGACAGCTTGCTTCGTATCTTTGTCCTTCGCCGGCCTGGTGGTTCTAGCGAGGAGCTTGAACCCGATCCCATCCCGAACTCGGCCGTTAAACTCCTCAGCGCCAATGGTACTATGGCTTAAGCCCTGGGAGAGTAGGTCGCTGCCAGGCCTGCAAAGGACAAGGAATTCCTCTCTACGTGTCATGATCGAACAAAACGCCGCTTCCCGACAGGGACGCGGCGTTTTTCGTTTGGCGTTGCTCGGTCGTCGCGGCGCAGCCGCGATGATTTTCGCAAACGATTATTGTCGCCGAATTGAACCGTCCCCTGACCAGCTCTGACCCATCAAGGCCGGCACAACCGAGGAGACCTCATGCCTGGATTCGTTCGCCCGATCGCCACCGCGGCAGGCATCGCCTGTCTCGCGGTCTCGATCGCCTTCCTGTCCGCCGGGGGCGCGCTGGCGCAGGCCAATCAGGCGCCGCCGAGCCAAGCCGCACCGGCTCCCGCACAGCAGGCCGCGCCACCGCCGGCGCAGGAAGCTCCGATCAAGCAGATCGCGCTTACTGAAAAGCAGGTCCAGGGCGTGCTTGCGGCGGCGAAGCAAATGGATCCGATCGTCGAGAAGCTGCCGGACGACGGCAAGCCGGATCCCGGGATCGCCACGCAGCTCGACGGCGTCGCCAAGAAGAACGGCTTTGCCTCCTACGACGACTACAACAACGTCATCGACAACATCAACATGCTGCTCGAGGGCTTCGACCCGGTGACGAAGAAGTATGTCGGCCCGGAAGCCGTGATCAAGGCAGAGATCGCCCACGTCCAGGCCGACCAGAAAATGCCGACCAAGGACAAGAAGGAAGTACTCGCCGATCTCAACGAGTTGCTGAAGTCTCCGGCGCCCGCGATCGAGCACAAGGGCAACATCGCCCTCGTTACGAAATATTACGACCGACTGAACGAAGCGCTGAGCGAAGAGGACTGACCGCCGCCCCCGGTCCAAAAAAAAGCCCCGGAGATTCCTCCGGGGCTTTCGCTTGTCTCACCGCTGCATGCGCCTCAGGAGCGCGTGCGCATTCGCATCATGAAGCTGTCGAAGCTCAGTTCAGCCACCTGCATCCAGGCCAGCGAATCGCTGCGGAACGCAGCCAGGCTGGTGTGCATCTTGTTGAAGTGAGGGTTTGTCTTCGACAGGTCCGCATAGATCTCGTTGGCGGCCTTGTAACAGGTCTCCAGCACTTCCTGCGGGAACGGCTTCAGGATCGCGCCCGATGCGATCAGCCGCTTCAGTGCCGGCGGGTTGACGTAGTCGTACTTGCCGGTGACCCAGGTGAACGTGTCGTGCGACGCCGCCGTGATCGCGGTCTGATAGTGCTTCGGCAGCGCGTTCCATTTTTCCAGGTTCATGATGTTGTGGCCCTGGCCCGTGCCTTCCCACCAGCCCGGATAGTAATAGTATTTCGCCACCTTCACGAAGCCTAGCTTCTCGTCGTCATAGGGGCCGACCCACTCGGCCGCGTCGATGGTGCCCTTCTCCAGCGCCGGGTAGATGTCGCCCGCCGCGATCTGCTGCGGCACGCCGCCGACCTTGGCGATGATGGTGCCCGCGAAGCCGCCGACACGGAATTTCAGGCCCTTGAGATCCTCGGTCGACTTGATTTCCTTGCGGAACCAGCCGCCCATCTGCGCGCCCGTGCTACCGGTCGGAACGCCGAAGCAATTGTATTCCTTCAGCAGGTCGTTGAGCATGTCCATGCCGCCGGCGAACAACATCCACGACATATGCTGCCGTGTGTTGAGCCCGAACGGCAGCGACGTGCCGAAGGTGAATGCCGGATTCTTGCCCCAATAATAATACAGCGCGGTGTTGCCCATCTCGACCGTGCCGTTCTGCACCGCGTCGAGAACCTGCAGCCCGCCCACGATCTCGCCTGCGGCGAACGGTTGAATCTGGAATCTGTTGTCGGTGAGGTCGGCCACGCGCTTGGTGAAGAACTCCACGCCGCCGTACAGCGTATCGAGCGACTTCGGCCAGCTGGCCGCCAGCCGCCACTTAATTTCGGGCATCGATTGTGCGATGGCAGGCGCGGCGACTGCGCTCGCGGCGAGACCAATACCGCCTGCCTTTAGAAATTCACGACGTTTCATGCGCTTCCTCCCTTGTTTTTGTGTTGCGTTATCGGCGAGGACAACGATCTTGAATGTCGTTTGTATCGCCGACGATCGACCTTGAAACTGGTACCTGAACCCGGATCCCGAAAACAAACTCCCTGACATGGGCGCGATCGAAACCTGAACATCCCGAACCGCGGGCAGGATGACCAATCGGTTCCAAGGAATCAAGGGCATAGCTCGAACTCTCCCGGACGACGCAGTTGCGAAGGGGCCCCGTACCGCTGCGCCTTGCAGCAAAGTGCACTTTTAACGGGCAGCGGCTCGCGGGCTGACGCATTCCGCCACGATCTGCTAGGGAGGACCGGGTAATCGCACCGGAGAATGTGTGAATGGCAAGCAAGAAAGTCGTGGTCGCGGGCGCCACGGGTCTGGTCGGAAGCGCCGCCTTGCGACATTTCAGCGCCGTCGGCGGATGCGAGGTCGTCGCGCTGTCGCGGAGGAAGCCGCGCCAGCTTCACGGCGCCCGTCACGTTGCGGTCGACCTGACCGACCCTGCGCAATGCCAGCACGCCGCCGCAGAGCTGCAGGGCGCGACCCACCTCGTCTACGCCGCGCTCTACGAGGCGCCGAACCTGGTCGATGGCTGGCGCGATCCCGGCCAGATCCGAACCAACGACGCGATGCTGCGCAACCTGATGGCGGCTCTCGAGCCGGCGGCGCCAACGCTCCGTCATGTGGCGCTGTTGCAGGGTACCAAGGCCTATGGCGTCCATGTGCGCCCGCTGAGCGTGCCGGCGCGGGAAGGCCGCTCGGAAATGTACGAGCAACCGAATTTCTACTGGGCTCAGGAGAAATTTTTGCGCGGACTGCAGCCGGGCAAAGCATGGTGCTGGAGCATTCTGCGGCCCGTCCTGATCGTCGGCTTGGCGATGGGCGGCGCCATGGACCTGATCCCGCCGCTCGGCGTCTATGCCGCCATGCTGCGCGAACAGGGCAGGGCGCTGGATTACCCGGCAGGAGCTGCGAGGGTGTCGCAGGCGGTCGACGTCGACCTGCTGGCGCGCGCCATTGCCTGGAGCGGCGAGGCGGAAGCGGCGCACAACCAAGCGTTCAACGTCACCAATGGCGACGTATTCACCTGGGAGAACGTCTGGCCCGCGATAGCGGAGGCGCTGGACATGAAGCCGGGCGCCGCCGTTCCGCTGTCGCTGGCGCAGACCTGGCCGCAATGGATCGCGCCATGGGAGGCGCTGCGGCGCAAGCACGACCTGATATCCCCCGGCCTCGAAGACTTCGTGGGCCTGTCGTTTCAATACGCCGACTACACCATGCGCTATGGCCAGACCGAACCGGGGCCGCCCGCGCTGGTCTCCACCGTGAAGATCAACCAGGCCGGTTTCACCGAGATGATGGACACCGAAGCCATGTTTCAGAAATGGTTCAGGCAGGCGCGGGCGAGCCGCTTGCTGCCCTAGGCTTTTGTTGCAAACGTCGCTTCCATCGCCTTGCGGGTCTTGATGGTGTCGTTGTTGGCATCGAACTCGACATCGCTCCAGCGCACTACTTCGCCGTGCGCGACGTCGTTCTTCAGCTTCAGGCGATGCGCGAGGCCAATCGGCAGCGCGTCGGCGGCCAGGCTTGCCGCCGCTGGCATCAGTTTGCCCCACACCGTGTAGCCGCCTTCGCCGTCGAGCATTTCGCCGGCGCGCAGATTGCGTTTCGCGATCGAGGCGACGTCGCCCTTGAAGCCATGCGGTTGCCCGGTCGGTTCGCCTCGCAGCGCCGCCGACAGGATCGAGATGTTCAGCTCAAGCCCGATCAAATGATACGGCTTGTACATCGCCGCATAGCGTCCTGATGCATCGGTCTTGAGGCCGTATTGCCTGAAACAGTCTGCGGCGTAGTCGTTCGGCGCTTCCAGCACCACATAGACGCCCCAGCGCAGGTCGCGAAACACCGGCCGGCCGTCGCGCTCCAGCGACGAAACCACTTCCACCACGCCGGACTTCTCCAGCACGCCGCCGGCCTCGCGCGGCCGCATCACATGCGGCAGGTCGTCGACGCCGCAGGGCGGGAACAGCAGGCCCCCGGTGGGTACGGCGAGCCCGGTGGCGTTGGCGATCGCCGCCATCTCAATGGCGGATTTGGTGCCGTCCAGAAACGAATTGAACATCTGCGGGTTCATGCCGGCCGATTGCGCCTCGCCTGCGGTCAGCCCGTAATGGCCCCAGACGCCTTCCGGCGTGACGTCGTGATAGGCCGGCAGATACTTGGTGCCCTTGCCCGCGGCGACGACGCGAAAGCCGGTGGCGCGGGCCCAGTCGACCATTTCGGCGGTCAACGCCGGCTGGTCGCCATAGGCCAGCGAATAGACCACGCCGGCCTTGCGCGCTTCCTCTGACAGCAGCGGCCCCGCCAGCACGTCGGCCTCGACATTGACCATGACGATATGCTTGCCGGCCGCAATCGCGGCGCGGGCATGCCGGATGCCGACGGCGGGATTGCCGGTCGCTTCCACGATGACCTCCATGGCGCCGCCGGCGATGGCGCGCGCGCCGTCGTCGGTGAAGGTGGTGGCGGCGATCCGCGCCTCGTCCCAGCCGACCGTGCGGCAGGCCTCGCGGGCGCGGTCGCGATCGATATCGATGATCAGCGGCACCTCCAGTCCCGGCGTGTGCGGCACCTGCGCCAGGAACATCGAGCCGAATTTGCCGGCGCCGATCAACGCAACGCGGATCGGTTTGCCGGCGGCGAGGCGGGCTTGGAGAAGGTGATGCAGGTTCATGGGAGATCTGATCCGGTGCGGGTGATGCCGTCATTCCGGGTTCGCTCGCTGGCGCGAGCGCCCCGGAATGAAGGTTTCTTCTACTCCGCCGCCTGCCGGTGCGCCCGGGCCAGGCGCAACAGCGCGTCGTCGTCCACGGTCTGGATCGGGGTAAAATCACGATGCGCGATGTATTCCGGCCGCGTCGGGGTGCGGATGTAGTTCGAAACCGCGTTCAGCGTGAGGTACACGATCTTGCGCGGATAGGGCGTGATGTTGCCGGCCGAGCCGTGCACCAGATTGCCGTGGAACATCAGCATACCGCCGGCCTTGCCGGTGGGAGCGACGATGCCGCCGTCCTTGACCAGCCGCGTGACGGTTTCCTCGTCCAGCGTCCACAGCGGATAGGAGGTGGTCTCAAGGTCATGCGAGGCCTTGAGGTCACCGGCGGTCTGGCTCTTTGGCACCAGCATCAGGGGGCCGTTGATCGGCATCACCTCGTCGAGGAAGATTGCGATGTTCATCGCGCGCGGCTGCGGCATGCCGTCGTCGCGCTTCCATGTGCCGTAATCCTGGTGCCATTGCCAGACGTCGCCGGTGAAGGCCGATTTGGCGTTGATCTTGTACTGGTGCATGTAGACCTTCTCGCCGAAGATCTGCTCCACCGGATCGATCATGCGCGGATGGGCGCCGAGCAACCCGAATGCCTCATTGTAGAGATGGGCGGCAAAGGCGGTACGCGGCGCGCCGCTCTTTTCGCGCCACACTTCGGGGCGCTTGGTGTCGTAGATGCCCTCGGCCTCGCGCGCCAGCAGCGCGACTTCCTCGGGGCTGAACAATTCGGGCAGGAACAGCCAGCCCTCGCGGTTGAAATCGTCGATCTGTTGCTGGGTCAGTTTCATCGGTTGCTCCCTTGGTTTTGCTTTCGTCTTTCCGGGGCGAGGCGTAGCCTCGAACCCGGAATCTCGAGATTCCCCGATGTGCAATTGCACATCTGAGGCTCTCGCTTCGCGCGCCCCGGAATGACGGCGCTTGCTCTACGCCGCTATCTCCGTCGCCTTCAGTCTCTCTTCCGTCATTCGCCCGGCGCCGATCGCATGCGCCAGCGCGGCGCCTTCCGCGGCTTTCGCGTTGCCGGACAGGATATGCGCGGCGATGGTTTCGTGTTCGCTCCAGGCGCTCTGGCGATAATCCAGTTCGGCCAGCACCGTCGCCATCGAGCGGCGCATATGCGGCCATTGCGGGCCGATCATTTCCTCGATCGCGGGATTGCCGGACAGCCGGTAGATCGCGCGGTGAAAGTCGACGTCGAGCGCGATCAGCCGCGCCAGCGGGGTTTTCCTGTCGGCCCCGCGCCCGGCCCGCAGCGCCGTCTCCAGATCCGCGCGTCCCGACGTGTCGGTTTTGACGCGCCCGGCGGCGAGTTTCGCGGCCAGCGCATCGATGGCGCCGCGCACCTCATAGAGCTGGCGAATCCGCACCGGATCGAGCTGGGTGACTTCAAAACCCTTGCGGCCGCTCTCGGCCACCAGCCCCTGCCGGTGCAGCAGATGCAGCGCGTGGCTGACAGGCTGGCGCGATACGCCGAGCTGTTCGGCCAGTTCGTTCTGCCGGATGCGGTGTCCCGGCGCTAGCGTGCGATCGACAATGCCGTCGAGAATCCGCGCATAGACCTGATCGATCAGGTTCGGGGTCGGGTCGAGCGGGGTCATGGGTGCGTCCGGCTTGGAATACGGAATTCCGTATTCGGAAATTAGCGGGAGTGCCCAACACCGTCAAGTCCGCCTGTTCAGCCCCCGATCCGCTTCCAGTAGAACAGTGCCCCGCTCAAGCCCCCATGCGGCTTGAAAGCGTAGTCGGGAATTTCTCCGGCCAGGGTAAATCCCAGTTTCTCGTACAGCCCCGACGCGCCGCCGTCGGTCGCGGTGTCCAGCACCAGCAGCGTTCGGTTGCGCCGGACCGCCAGTTGTTCGGCCGTCCGCATCAGGGCCGTGGCGATGCCGCGGCCGCGATGGCTGCGGCGGGTCATCATCTTGGCGATTTCGGCGCGATGCGGCTGATTGGGCGGACAGTCGAGCAGTAAGGTGACGGTGGCGGCGAGCACATCGCCGTCCCACGCGCCGAGAATGATCCGCTCTTCGCGGCCGGCCGCCGCCAGCGCGTCGTCCCAGAAGGCATCGGCCGCCTTCGCCTGCAGCGGATGCATGAAGCTGACCGATCCGCCATGCGCGACCGTCTCGATCAGGATCTCGCTCAGCCATTCGCGAATTTCAGGCGAGGACCTCAGTGCATTAATCTCGATCGCGGACATGATGGTCGGCCCCAAGGCAAAACGGATTGGTGAATCGGCGGTCGCGTTCGATCATGTGCGCTGCGCCGTTCGCGCCTGCCTGATCTCCGCAATTCTCTCGACGTCCTCGACCTGCAGGTGGCGGCCGCGTTCCAGAATCTCCAGGGTGTATTCCTGGTAGGTCAGCCCCAGCCGTTCGGCTTTCCGGATGCGGAACATCACGATGCCGGGCGAGGGGTTTTTCCAGGCCGCGCGGTGCGCCGCCTTCCAGTAGAAATAGTTTCCGATGCCGCCATTGCCCCATTCCGGCGTGTGCTCGGGCTCCAGCGGTGGCCCGCCATTATGGCCGGCGGGCGCGCTGGGTTCCTCGCGGGTATCGGGCGGTTCGCTCGAGGCTTTGGTCCCGTGCATCGCGCTAGCTCCGTGCGAGCGCGACGAGATAGGTGCAAGGGGATTTGGTCTCGTTGGCGAAGGTGGTCTCGGCAGGCGGGCCAAAACCGAGGCAGTCGCCGGCGGCCAGCACGCTGCGTTCGCCATTCTCGCTAATGACGAGTTCGCCGGACTGCACCCAGACCGCCTGGCGGATCCGCGCATAGGACGAGGCCGGCAGCACGACGCTTTTGCCGGCGGGCATTTCGACCTGGATGATTTCGACCGGATGGTCGGGCCGGCCGAACACCTGTTTGCGCGAATAGCCCGTCGCGGGATCGCGCCACACGGCCTGGTCGGCGGCGCGCGACAGCAGCGGCTGCGCGGCTTCGCCCTCGGCGCGCACCAGCAGGCCCGCCAGCGTCAGATCGAAGGCGCTGGACAGCCGCACCAGGATCACCGCGGTCGGACTCAATTCCTCGCGTTCGATCTTGCTGATGGTGGCCTTGGAGACGCCGGATCGCTCGGCCAGGTCGGCCTGCGACCAGCCGCGCGAGTCCCGCTCCAGCCGCAGCCGGCGCGCGATCCGGGTTCCGGTGTCGTCTACTATAATAGACATTTGTCTCTTATAGTAGATTAAACCTAGCGCGGCAAGGTATCCGGGCGCGGTCAATTCGCCGCCAGAAACTCCAGCACGATCTCGCAATATTTCTGCGGCGCCTGCTCGAACATCGGATGCGTGGTGCCAGGGATCATGGCCGTCGTGGAGCCCGCCACATGCGCCGCCAGCGCGCGCAGCACCTGCGGCAACGTGCCCCGGGTATTGCCGCCGCCGATAAACAAGGTTGGCGTCCTGATCGCCTCGGCATCGCTTCTGGAGAATGGCGGCCGGTTGTCGCGGACCTGGCCGATCAGTGTCATCGCGTTGTCGCGCAACAGCTGCTTTGGCGATGCCGGCAGCCGGTTCCAGGCGCCGGGCCCTTCCAGCGTGTCCAGGAAATACGCCAGCCCGCCGTCGATATCGCCTGCCACAATCTTTTCCGCCGATGCCGCGAACCGCGCCGCCAGCGGCGAGGGGCCGCCCTTGAAGGCGGGATCGAGTGTGGCGTCGAGCTCGCCGCCGGGTTCGGCCAGGATCAGTCTGCGCAACAAATCGGGCCGCCGCTGCGCCACCCGAAACGAAATGTGCCCGCCGCGCGAATGCCCCATCAGGTCGACCGGTTGGCTGTCGAGCTGCTCGATGAAGCCGATGACGTCGTCGACATGCTGCGCGATCGAGTAGGTGTCGCCGATGCCGTCCCAGTGCTCGGGAAAGAAGTGCCGCAGCGACACCGCGATGACGCGATGCTTCATCGTCAATGGCCCGAGCACCGCCGACCAGATTCGGAAATCGCACAGCGAGCCGTGCACGCAGACCAGCGGCGGGCCCCGGCCGACCTCGAGATAGGCCATGTCGTATCCGTTGACGCGAAGGGTTTGCATGGGGGACTCGCTGAGTGACTTAGCTATCGGGCAGGGCGCCCGGAGGTCATACGCGGGCATGACCCGCGTATCCATCCATCTGCGCCGACGAACATTCTTCAAGGAAGGTGGATCACCGGGTCAAGCCCGGTGATGACAAGCTTTCTGCGGGGACGGTGCCAAATTCCCCCGGAATCCGGGTGGATCGCAACAATCTCCAAGCCTATCTTTGCACTCGGCATCAAGCTCGGACATCGAAGCCACAGGATCCCGGAGTCAGCCATGACCGGCCACTCTTTTGCACTATTCGACACCTCAATCGGCCGCTGCGGTATCGTGTGGGGTGCGCGCGGCATCAATGGCGTGCAGCTGCCGATGGGCAGCGAGGACAAGACCCGCACCCGGATCCGCCAGAGCCATGGCGAGCTCGCCGAGGCGCCGCCGCCGGCCGAGGTGCAGCGCGCGATCGACGGCATCGTTGAACTGCTCACGGGCAAGCCGAACGATCTTGCCGATGTCGTGCTCGATCTCGACGGCGTTCCCGAATTCAACCGCGGCGTCTACGACATCGCCCGCCGCATCCCGCCGGGCCAGACGCTGACTTACGGCGATATCGCCAAGAAACTTGGCGGCGTCGAGC
>NZ_JAUYAN010000367.1 GCF_030693485.1 Bradyrhizobium sp.
CTTCGCCGAGATAGATGTCGTCTCTGGAATCCAGCGCGATGCCGTGCGGCGCCAGGAACTTGCCGGTCTCGATGCCGGGACCGTTCTCGCCGCCGAGCCGGGCGATGCGTTTGCCCGTCGAATCGACAATGGAGAGACGCGGACCGAGATTGGGCACCTTGCGATTGACCGGCATCCCGGGGCCGAGTTCGCCGATGATGAAGTTGGGCGATTTGCCGCCGCCGCAGGCGCACAGCGCGCAGGGCCGGTGCAGGTTGTTCCACTGCGTCTCGTATTTGCCGTTGCCGTCGAACACCTGGACGCGGTGGTTCTCGCGGTCGGCGACATAGACCCAGCCGTCAGCGTCGGTGACGATGTTGTGGACGATGTTGAACTGGCCGGGATCGGTGCCCGGCTCGCCCCAGGTTTTTAGCAGTTTGCCGTCGGGGGTGTATTTGTGCACGCAGGCATTGCCGTAACCGTCCGAGACGTAGATCTCGCCCTTCGGCGACAGCGCGGTATGGGTGCAGCGGTGGAACGGTTCGCCGCTCATGAAGGGCGCCGGCTTGTTGGGGATGCCGATGGTCAAGAGCACCTTGCCGTCGGCGGAGCATTTGCGCACCGTATGGTCGCCGTCATCGGTGCAATAGAGATTGTCGTCGGCGTCGATGTGCAGCCCGTGCGCGCGGTTGAACAGGCCTTCGCCCCAGCTCTTGATGAAATTGCCCTTGGTGTCGAGCACCACCATCGGATGGGCGCCGCGGTTGAAGACGTAGACGCGGTCCTTGCTGTCGACCGCGACCGAAGCGACGTCGGTCAGGCTCCAGCCATCCGGCAGTTTTGCAAAATTCTCCACCACGCGGTAGCGATGCTCGCCGGAGCCGAGAATGGTTGGCATGATTGTCTCTCCCCTTTTTCCTTCCCTCTCCCCATGTGGGAGAAGGGAAGAAAGTCAGGCTGCCGTCAGCGCGGTAGCAGCCCTTCCTCGATTGCCTTGATTTGCAGCGCAAGTTGCTTCGAGCCGATCCGGCATTGCGCGAGGCCGCCGGCGATCAGCCAGAGGCCGGGCTGGCCGGTGCGCACATACATGTTGCGAAGTTCCTGCTCATCGCCGAATCCCCAGATGGTGCCGACGCGCTGTTCGACGGCCTCGCCGAACAGTTTTCGCACCAGCTCTTCCTGCCGCTTGTAGCCGGTCGCCAGCACGATCAGGTCCGCGGCGATGGTCTTGCCACCCTTTGTTTTCGCACCCTCGGCGACGAAGCTGTCGATGTCGGCAAACTGCTCCAGCTTGATCGCGCCCTTGATCAGCAGGTCGGAGCAGCCGACGTTGAAGTAATAGCCGCCGCCGCGGGTCAGGTACTTGAACTGCCAGCCGGTGTTATCCTCGCCGAAATCGAGCTTGAAGCCGACGCGCTCCAGCCCCGCGAGCAGGTCCGTGTCGAGTTCTCTGGATTTATCGCAGGTCAGCGCATGGCTCTTGCGCGCCAGCGCAAGCGGCATCGAGGTCGCTAGCAGGTCATTGTCTTCCAGCGTGCCCTCATTGTAGGGCGTATAGACCAGCTGCGCCGATGGCTCGATGGAGACCACCAGCGTCGAGGAGCGCTGCACCATCGTCACTTCGGCGCCGCTGGAATGCAGGTCCTGCGCGATGTCGTGGCCGCTGTTGCCGGTGCCGATCACCAGCGCCTTCTTGCCCTTCCATTCCTCGCCGTCGGTGTACTGGCTGGAATGAATCACCATGCCCTCGAAATTCTTCAGGGAGGGAATATCGGGCAGGCTCGGTATGCCGCTGACGCCGGTGGCCAGCACGACATGGCGCGGATGCATGGTGCGTTGGCTGCCGTCGGCCCGGCGCAGCGTTACGGTCCAACGGCCTTCCGTCTCGTCGTAGCTGCCGCCCTCGAATTCGGTGCCGGTCCAGAAGTTCAGCTCCATGCCATCGACGTAAGATTCGAACCAGTTGGCGAGCTTGTCCTTCGGTATGTAGGTCGGCCAGTTCGGCGGGAACAGCATGTAGGGCAGGTGGTTGACCTGCACTTGATTGTGCAGCGTCAGCGCGTGGTAGCGCTTGCGCCAGTTGTCGCCGATTCGTTCCTCGCGATCGACGATCAGGGTGTCGACCTGCAATTGCTTCAGCCTTGCTGCGATACACAGCCCGGATTGGCCGCCGCCGATCACCAGCACGGTCGGGTCGCGGTCGGCATAGTCGGCCGAGGCCTTGCGCAGATCGAGCCAGTTGGGGCCACGAAAATCGCGCGAATAGGCGCTGCCGCGGGGTCGCGCGACGCCGAGCTGTTCTTCGAAGCCCTTCAACTCCTCAAGCGCGGTCAGCAGCGTCCAGGCCTTCAAGCGGTTGCCGTCGGCGGTATCCGGGATCAGCCGCAGGATCCCATCGCCGCGGCCGAGTG
Organism: Bradyrhizobium sp.; assembly: GCF_030693485.1. GTDB lineage: Bacteria > Pseudomonadota > Alphaproteobacteria > Rhizobiales > Xanthobacteraceae > Bradyrhizobium. The sequence goes on from NZ_JAUYAN010000367.1 coordinate 2,391, forward strand.
CGGTTTCGAACCTGAAGATAGCCTCGATCGAGCTGGTGCCGGCGCGGGTCACCCGGCGCGGCGCGGCGCGGTCGGGATCGATGGCGAAGCCAGACGGCGCCGCCGGGGGCGCCTGCGCTTTCAGCGCTTCCAGAATGGCGTCGCGACCGTTGATGGTCTGCAGCGTCCAGCTCAGCGCCAGCACGTCGCGCCAATAACTGTCAGGGTGAAACAGGGTTTTGAGCGAACCATCGCCGGGCTTCGCCAGCGCGTCTTCGAATTGCGCCAGCCAGCTTTCCACGGCTACCGAAAGATCGTCCGTTTTATCGAGCATGCGCGTTTCTCTGCACCGGCCGTCTGTGCGGCGGTTTCCCTTGAACGGACCCTATACCCATTCGGGATCGTGCAGAAAGGGCGTGAAGAGATGCCGGCTATTCGCTAAAGCGACAGGATATGCCCCTGTTCCGGCGTCACGCGGCCGTCCAGAGTGTCGAGATAGACTTGTTCCCGCTATGGACGGCGGCCCCCCGCGGTCCGCGCGGTGATCGGTTTTGTCACCGCCTGCGCGCGTGAAGACCGGGTCCGGCTGCGGGGTTAGAGCAAATCTCCGTCCGGGACACGAGACCTATTTTCCGATCACGCCCTCGCGCTTTTTCAACACCCGGTAATAGCTCCACCACAGATGCGCCGCGGCACCGCGCAGCGGCCGCCACGGCTCCGCCAGCGGCGCCATCTGTTTCGGGGTCGGCCGCGTCTTCAGCCCGAATCCGACCTTGATGGCTTCCTGTATGGCGATATCGCCGGCGGGCCAGGCGTCGCCATGGCCGAGGCAGAACAAGAGATAGACGTCTGCGGTCCATGGGCCGATGCCATGCAGCGCGGTCAAGGTGTTGTGCGCGGCGTCGGCGTCCTCGTTCGCCAGCACGTCGAGATTGAGCCGTTCGGAAGCAATCTCGCGCGCCAGGTTCTTCAGGGTCTTGATCTTGGCCCCCGACAGGCCTAGCCGGCCGAGCCGGTCGTTGCGCGCCTTGCGCAAGGCATCATGGTGAAACGGGTCGAACGCGGCGCTGACGCGGCCCCAGATCGCCGCGGCGCTGGCGGTGGAGACCTGCTGGCCGCAGACGATATGGGCAAGGCCGGCAAAGCCGGGCTCGCGCCGCCGCAGCGCCGGCAT
>NZ_JAUYAN010000002.1 GCF_030693485.1 Bradyrhizobium sp.
GGATCGTTGGTCAGGCCTTCCTGCGGAAACACGCAGAGCGACAGATCGATCGCCCAGGCATAGTCGCGCTTCAGCGCCTTGATGGCCTCGAAGCCGCGCAACCCGATGCGCGGATCGATTTCGACATGCGTGCGCATCCGCGTGGTGCCGGCCACGATCGCGCGCTCCAGCACCTTGGCGCCGCGCGCATAGACATCCTCGACGGTGAAATCGCGCTTCATGGCGGCGACCGCCCGGATCGCCTCGCCGAGGCTGCCATGGTGGTGGCCGCAGCGGCCGAGCAGGCAGGCCTTGTCGAGATGGATGTGGGTGTCGACGAAGCCCGGCAGCACGAGTTTGCCGTCGAGCTGGATCTCGCGGGCTTCCGATTCCAGCCGCGGCGCGATCGCGGCGATCCGGCCCCCGGCGACGCCGATATCGACCGGCGTGGCGAAAGCCGGCGTCACCGCGCGGCGGAAGATCAGGTCAAAGGCGGTTTTTGGAGTCATCGGGGCAAATCAGCGAAGGCGCGGGGCAAGGGCAGCTCCCAATTGTGTGCAGGTCGAGTACGGATTGTTCAAATTATGTGCATGCAATTTGAATGCCGGATTGTATTATTTGCGAGATGAAAAGGGATTTACCGATGTCCGTTGCCGCCAAAGCCGAAGCGAAGAAGTTGAGCGATGCCGAAATCGTCGAGGCCTACCTCACGGCATCGATGATCCCCGATCCCGACGCCGCGGCAGCCTATATGAAGCCGGGCACCATCATCACCTTTACGGGCGGGCACGAATTCGACCACCCGCGCGGGCCGACCGGGTTCAACGCCGCGCGCTATCGCTGGGTGAAGAAGAAGATGGACCGCTTCGACGTCTGTCCCGGCGCGGCCGAGACCGTGGTCTATTCGGTCGGCACGCTCCATGGCGAATGGATCGACGGCACCCCGTTCGAAGGCAACCGCTACGTCGACCGCTTCGTGGTGCGGGACGGGTTCATCGTCAAGATGGATGTGTGGAACGACAGCGCGGAGCGGATACTGGTGAACCGCGGGATTGAGGCGTGAGGTAACCACCGTCGTCATCGCCCGGCTTGACCGGGCGACCCAGTATTCCAGAGACGTTTGAGATGAATCGAGCGGGCGCGGCGTACTGGGTCGCCCGGTCAAGCCGGGCGACGACAGTCTTGTTTGCCTCGCAATGACGGTGCAAGCCTAACGGGCGCGAACAACCTTCGCCATTTTCACCACCCGCTCAGCCCCATCTTCCTCGGCGTAAGGCGCCAGGATATCCAGCAAATCGCGGCCGCGCTGCGGCGCGGGGGCTACCAGGGCGCGGGTGGCGACCGAATCGAGATGGCGCTGCATCAGGCTCATCACCCTGGGCTCGTCGCCCTTCACCAGGGCTGCGATGATGGCGCGATGTTCGGTGACGCCGCATTCGGACGAATGCGGGCGGCTGTAGAGCGACAGCGTCAGGCAGCAGCGATAGGCGACCTCGCTGACATAGCGCACCAGGATCGGGCTGTTGGTCATGCTGGCGAGCAGGATGTGGAATTCGGTGGCGAGCCTGATCGAAACGGCATCGGCGCCGCCGCGCGCGGCGTCCTCGGCGTCGACATGGGCGTTGAGCGCCGCGACCTGCGCCTTGGTCAATTTGCCGGCGAGTTGACGCACCACGAGGCGCTCGAGTTCGATCCGGATATCGAAGGCGTCGCGGGCTTCCTGCCAGCTCGGCGTCGCCACCACCGCGATGCGGTTGCGGCGCAGTTCGACCAGGCCTTCGGCGGCGAGTTGGCCCAGCGCGTGGCGGGCGATGGTGCGGCTGACGCCGAACCTTTCACCCAAGGAATCCTCCGGCAATTTGGCGCCGGGCTCCAGCGCCTGCTCGATGATGGCGCGGCGCAGCGCGCGGCAGATGACGCCGACCTTGTCGGAAGATTCGGCGGTTTTGGAAGCGGCGCGCGGCGCCATGGGCGAATCCCTCGCGGACGTGTGTCCTTAACTATCCGCAGTTCCCTATCACAGTCACCGGCGATCTCCCCGCCTCAATTGCATGCACTTTGTCGCGCCAATTGCCTAATTTGAATCCGCTTCCGGACGCCGCATCTGCGAAATTGGCCGGCAAGACAGCCGGATACCGCTGGCATCGCGCTTGCATGCACTTCGCTTCATGATGCGCATGCAGCCAACGCCCGCCTTCGCCGGCAGCCCTGTTTCATCCGCCTCCGGCGGCGCAACCGCGCCGGTCGCGATCGAATTGTCCGACGTCTCGGTCACCTTCGGCCGCGGCGAACGCGCCGTGCCGGCGCTGGCCACCACCACGCTGAAGCTCTTCGACGGCGAATTCGTCGCGCTGGTCGGCCCATCCGGCTGCGGCAAGTCGACCATCCTGCGGCTGGTGGCGGGACTGGTGCAGCCCTCGACCGGCGTCGTCATCCTCGGCGGCCGCGAGGTCGCGGCGAAAGCCTTGCGGATCGGCATGGCGTTCCAGAATCCGACCATGCTGCCATGGCTGACGATCGAGCAGAACATCATGCTGCCGCTCAAGATCGTCGAGCCGTACCGGTCGCAATTCGCCAGGCTCAAGCGCACCACGTTCCGCGACAAGGCCAATGCTCTGCTGGAACAGGTCGGCCTGAAGGGTTTCGGCCGCCGTTTTCCGTGGCAACTCTCCGGCGGCATGCTGCAGCGGGCCAATCTGTGCCGCGCGCTGATCCACGAGCCGCGCATGCTGCTGCTCGACGAACCGTTCGGCGCGCTCGACCAGTTCACGCGCGAGGAATTGTGGTCGATCCTGCAGGAGCTCTGGATCCTGCACCGGCCGACCGTGCTGCTGGTGACCCACGATCTGCGCGAGGCCGGTTTCCTCGCCAGCCGCATCTGCGTGATGAGCGCGCGGCCGGGCCGCATCCTCGACGATCGCGCGGTGACGTTCGCGCGGCCGCGCACGGTGGCGATGACCTTCGAGCCGGAGTTCGTCGCGCTGAACCAGCGCCTGCGCGAATTCATCGTCGGCGAGCACGGCGCGGCCAAGCCATCGGGAGCCGATCATGCCTGAACTCGATTACCGCCAGAAGGCATGGTCGATCGGACTGATCGTGCTGTTCTTCGCCGGCTGGGAACTGTTTTGCCTGCTCACCGGCATGTCCGACCTGGTGCTGCCGCGCCCCTCGCAGATCATCGCCACCCTGATCGACAAGTTCCCGCTGCTGTGGCCGCACATCCTGCAGACGCTGGCGACCACCATGATCGGCTTTGTGCTGGGCGTGGTGCTCGGCGTCGTGCTCGGCGCCATCATCGGGGTGTCGAAGACCGCGTATGACACCGCCTATCCGCTGCTGGTCGGCTTCTCCTCGATTCCCAAGGTCGCGCTGGTGCCAATTTTTGTGCTGTGGTTCGGCTCCGGCTCGGTGCCGGCGGTGCTGACCGCGCTGTCGATCTGCTTCTTCCCGATCGTGGTCAACATCGCCACCGGGCTCGCCACCACCGAGCCCGAACTGGAAGACGTGCTGAAGGCGCTCGGCGCCACCAAGTTCGACATCCTGTGGAATGTCGGCCTGCCCCGCACCATGCCGTTCTTCTTTGCCTCCCTGAAGGTCGCGATCTCCTACGCCTTCGTCGGCGCGGTGCTGTCGGAGACCGTCGCCTCCAACCGCGGCATCGGCAACGTCATGATGACCGCGTCGTCGAATTTCAATGTGCCGCTGGTGTTCGCCGGGCTGTTCGTGCTCGCCGCATTGGGCGTCGCGCTCTACGCCGTCTTCGCCGTCATCGAGGGCCGCGTCACCGGCTGGGCCACCCGCAAGAACGACCTGATCACCACCTGATCGCTCAATGAGGAGATCGACATGCTGAAGAGAACAAGCGCCGCACTGCTCGGAATGATCCTGTTCGCGGGCGCAGCCGCCGCGCAGGAAACCACCATCAAGTTCACGCTGGGCTGGAAGACCCAAGGCAGCGACGCCGCGTTCTTCTATGCCAGGGACAAGGGCTTCTTCAAGGAGGAAGGCCTCAACGTCGTGATCGACCAGGGCGAGGGCTCGGGCGCCACGGTAACGCGGGTGATGTCCGGCGCCTATGACGCCGGCTTCGGCGACATGAATGCGATCATCCAGAACGCGTCGAGCCGGCCGGCCGATGCGCCCGTCATGGTCTACATGATCTGGAACCAGCCGCCCTTCGCGATCGTCTCCAAGAAGACCAGCGGCATCAAGACCATCAAGGATTTCGAAACCCACACGCTGGGCGGCGCGCAGGGCACGCCGACCACGCGGCTGCTGCCGGTGTTCGCCCGCAAGAACGGTCTCGAAGGCGAGAAGATCAAGATCTCCAACATGGCGCCGAACCTGCAGGAGCCGATGCTGATCAAGGGCGACATCGACGGCGCGCTGGTGTTCAACATCACGAGCTATTTCAACCTGGTGCTGAACCGGCAGGATCCCGACAAGGACTACAACTGGTTCATGTTCGGCGATTACGGCCTCGATCTCTATTCCAACGGCATGATGGTGTCGAAGAAGCTGCTGGCCTCGAACCCGAAGGCGGTGGCGGGCCTGGTGCGCGCCGTCAACAAGGCGGTGATCGCGGTGGCCAAGGACCAGAACGCCGGCATGAAGGCCACGGTCGCCTACGACAATCTGATCAACGAGGCCGTCGAAAAGCGCCGCCTGCAGTTCTCCTACGACAGACTGATCGTCTCGCCCGAGATGAAGGAAATCGGCGTCGGCGACGTCAAGGACGACCGCATGGCCCGCGCCATCGGCATCGTGGTCGAAGGCTATCAACTCACCCGCGCGCCCACGCCGGCGGAAGTATTTTCCCGCGAATTCCTGCCGCCGCGCGCCGAGCGCCAGCTGGTGTATACGGCGAATTGATTTTTCTTCCCCCCTCCCCACCGCTTCGCGGGAGGAGGGGAGCAAGAGCGGCGCCAGCCGATGCGTCTCGTGCAACATTGGGCACCGTAGCCATGGCCACCGAAGTCACCGCAACCAGTCTGTTCGCAGGCCCTGACCGCGGCACAATCAACGACGTCGTGCTGCGGCACGACGCCGGCGTCATCACCGCCATCGACGAGTCCGCCGCACCACCTTCCGCTCGGCGCAGCTTCATCATTCCGGCCTTCGTCAACGCCCACGACCACGCCCGCCCGACCGCATCCTCGTTCGGCGCCGTCGATATGCCCTTGGAAAGCTGGATCCTGCGCTCGGCGATGGGCACGCCGCCCGACGCTTACCTCGCCGCCGCCTCCGCGATGGCGCGCTCGGCGCGGGCGGGCTGCGGCGCCATGATGATCCACTACACAAGGCCGAGCGGCAAACTGCCTGTCGTCGAGGAGGCCAGGGAGATCGCCCGCGCGGCGAACGATGTCGGCATCCGCATCGCCTTCGCGCTCGCGGTGCGCGACCAGAATCCGGTGGTCTATGGCGACAGCGAGCAGGTTTTATCCGCCCTCTCCGCCGGGGATCGCTCAACCATCGAGCAATTGTTCGTCCGCCCTGCGATGTCGCCGCGCGACACCATCGAGCTGACCGAGACCATCGCCTCCGAAATATCCGGCGAGAGGCTCGACGTGCAGTTCGGCCCCGCCGGCGTACAATGGTGCTCGCGTGCGCTGCTGGAAGCCATCGCCGAAAGTTCCGCGCGCAGCGGCCGCCGCGTCCACATGCATCTGCTCGAGACCATCTATCAGCGCGCATATGCCGACCAACATTTCCCCGATGGCGTCGTGCGCTATCTCCGCGACATCGGCTTGCTGTCAAACCGGCTGACGCTGGCGCACGGCATCCACGCCCGGCCGGACGAGCTGGAGATGATCGCCGCGTCCGGCGCGCGGCTCGTCACCAATTTCTCGTCGAACCTGCATCTGCATTCCGGCCTCGCACCCGTAGCCGCCGCGCACCGCTGTGGCTGCGCCATCGCGGTTGGCGTCGACGGCCTCGCGCTCGACGAGGACGACGACGTAATCCGCGAGATGCGCCTGGTGCAACTCGCCCATGGCGGCCTCGGCTTCAAACGCACCTGGACTCGCCCCGAATTTCTCGCCCTCGCCATCCGCAACGGCCGCGCCGCCACCGGCGCCCCCGGCCCCGGCGAACTCGCGCCCGGCGCCGCGGCCGATTTCGTCGTGCTCGATCTCGACCGCCTCGACCGCGACGCCATCCTGGACATCGACCCGCTGCAGCTATTGTTCGCCCGCGGCAACGCCGCGCTGGTGCGCGATGTCGTGGTCGACGGGCAGACCATCGTGCGCGAGGGCAAGGTGGCCGGCGTCGATCTGCCCGCGATCGAGCGGGAGTTGCGCGGGATGTATCGGGAGGGCGTCAAGCAGTTCGGCGGGCTGCAGCGGGCGTGGGGGCCGCTGGAGGGGGCGTTGGGCGGGTGGTTTGAGGGGCAGGCGGGGTGCGGGTGAGTTTTGATCTACTCAGAACGCCTTGGGCAGGCCCGCCTGACGCAGGATAGCGTTAGCGGTGTGTCGGCTGGGAATGCCGACCGGCACCGCAAAATTCCGCTTCGTGATCGGGCTATGCCAGATTTCGTGACTGCCGCGCCCTTGTCGAACCAGTGAGCAGCCGGCGGCGCGCAGCAATTCACGCAACTCGCGATCGAACTGCGGCGCCATTCAGCCCGCGACCGGTTCGGCTTCACGCAACGCGGTGATCTGCAGGAACAGCGATTCCGGGGCAACATCCGGGTGGTTGTCCGGCAACAAATCCAGCGCCATTGCTGAGATCTTGTCGAGCAATGCGTCGAGCGTCGGCGCGTCGGCGGCGGCCGGGATATCGTCACAATGCCCGCTCCAGACCGACGCCTCTTGATCCCAAGCGGCGGAAATCGTGAAAATGACAGGTCTGGACATCGAGGCTCCGTTGCTTGTCACGCACGCCTGCCAAGGCGTGAGGATATGCTCACAATATCACACGTCAGGCGGGGCGTCCTGCACTTCAATGGCGCCAGACCCCGTCACTCGCCCCGCCGTGCGCAACCCTTTTTGCTCAACTTCTCTCGCCATCGCCAAGCCAAATCCCCTCGCTACCTCCCCCGCCCGCCGTTAATCTCCCAGCACAACCTGGGGGCGAATCACATCCATGCGCAACATCGTCATTTGCTGCGACGGCACCGGCAACGAGATCAGCGAGAACATTTCCAACGTCCTCAAGCTCTATCGCTGCCTGCGCAAGACCGAAAAGACCACGCCGCGGCAGCTGGTGTTCTACGATCCCGGGGTCGGTACGCTGGCGCGGCCGGATCCGTGGCACAAGCTGAAGCAGGACTTCTCCGCGATCATGGGGCTCGCCACCGGCTATGGCCTCGATGACAAGGTGCTTGCGTCCTATCATTTCCTGGTCCAGCACTACCAGGAAGGCGACCAGATCTACCTGTTCGGGTTTTCCCGCGGTGCCTACACCGTGCGGGTGCTGGCGGGGCTGATCCACAAGATCGGGCTGATCGCGCCGGAGCAGGCCAATCTGGCGGGCTCGGGGCTCATCTCCTACAAGCAGTTCTCCAGCGACGGCCGGCACGACGAGAAGCGCAGCCCGCGGGAGGCGCTGCAGGCGATGCTCGACGCCGGCAGCGACGAGGACGGGCCGCTGCCCGCCAGCAAGGACGACCAGGCGGCGCAGTTCGCGCGGATCCTGTCGACACGGTGGCCGACCGTGCGCTTCGTCGGGGTCTGGGATACGGTGGCGAGCGTGATCGTGCCGCGGCCGGACCGGCTGTACTGGCCGAGCCTCGAGGAGCTCGCCTTCACGCTGCAGAACCCGAGCGTGCAGACCTTCCGCCAGGCGATCTCGATCGACGAACGCCGCAGCATGTTCCGGCTGAAGAAATGGGACGCGCCGCAGAGCTTCATGCACAACCGCTTCAGCAAGACCAACAACGAGGCGCCGCAGGACATCTTGCAGGTCTGGTTCGCCGGCGTGCATTCCGATATCGGCGGCGGCTATCCCGAGAAGCAATCGGGGCTGTCGAAATACCCGCTGCTCTGGATGATCGACGAAGCCGTGAAATGCGGGCTGATGGTGGATGCGCGCAGCGTCAATACGCTGGCCTGGGGCCGGCAGCGCAAGAACAGCCCGTTCCATTACGTCGCGCCCGATGCCGCGGCCAAGTTGCATCAATCGCTGCACGGCGCCTGGTGGATCATGGAATTCGTGCCGAAGGCCGCCAAATACCGGGAATGGCCGGAGCGCCGGACGCATCTCGGATTCTACATTCCCGATGCCGAGCCGCGCCTGATTCCCGAGGACGCCCTGATCCATCAATCCGTGGTGGCGCGGATGGAGGCCGTGAAGGATTACCGCCCGGTCAATCTGCCGGCGCGGTACCAGACCTTTCCGATGCCGCAGCCGCCGGAATCGGCGGCGGGTGTGTGAGATCCATCCTGAAAAAACGAATCCATCGCGATACCTTCTCACATCTCCGCTTGCGGGCGAGGTCGACGCGCTCGCAGAGCGCGGCGGGTGGGGGAATTCTCTCCGCTTGCATCAATGCCCGCGGAGGCACCCCCACCCCGGCCCTCCCCCGCAAGCGCGGGAGAGGGCGCGCAGCGGAGCGGGCGTCCCCCGAAATTCCGCGCCACGAACATCCATTAAGCCAATCGTAAACAAAATCCGCAAAAATGCAGCCTTGCAAATCGAGCCCGACTTTCTGGAGAAACCGGATGGCGTTTGGAATGGAGGCAAGCCGCTTTGCGTTCTTGCGACTTAATCTCGGGCCCAAGGCCGTGCTCGGCGCAGCGCTGCTGATCGCGGTCAATACCGCGCTGGTGGCGGGCGCGGGCTACTGGTCGCTGAGCCGCGACTTCGACAAGAGCGCGCTCGCCGACATTGAGGTCAATCTGCGCACGCTGAGCCTCGCCTTCGGCGAAAGCTTTTCCAATGCGAAGATCGCGCTGAAGGACGGCACGGTCGTACGCGTCGACATCGCCAGGATGCCGGAATTCTCCGACCACAAGATCGTCGACCGGTCGGTCGGCTATGTCGGCGGCGTCGCCACGCTGTTCGTCTATGACGACGCCACCCAGCAGTTCTTTCGCCGCACCACCAACGTGAAAAAGGAAAACGGCGACCGCGCGGTCGGCACCCAGCTCGCGCCCGATCATCCGGCGCAGCCGGTGGTCCGCCGCGGCGAGGCCTACAAGGGACCGGCGATGCTGTTCGGCCGCCGCTTCGTCACCGCCTACCAGCCGGTGTTCGGCGACGCCGGCAAGGTGATCGGCATCGTCTTCGTCGGCATTCCCACCGCCCAGCTCGACGGCATGCTGTCGCAGGCGCTGTGGGCGATGGGCGTGGCCGCCGCCATCGGCGCGCTGATCGTGCTCGGCATGACCATGCTGATCGTTCGCCGCGTCACCGGGCCGCTGAAGGCGGTGACGCAGTCGCTGACCGGGCTGGCCGAGGGCCGCACCGACATCGAGGTGCGCCATGCCGGCCGCCACGACGAGATCGGCGCGATCGCCCGCACCATCGACGTGTTCAAGAACAACCGCCTCGAACGCCGGCAGCTCGAGCGCGAACGCGCCGACGCCGAGGCGCAGGCGGTCGAACAGCGCAAGGCCGAGCTCAACAGTTTCGTCGATGATTTCCGCGGGCGGATCGGCGGCATCATCGAGCAGGTGCTGAACTCCTCGGGGCGTTTCGAGCAAGACGCGCAACGGCTTTCGCTGATGGCGCATTCCACCGCGGAAATGTCGGGCCGCTCCGCCGACGCCTCGCGACAGGCGTCCGAGCATGTCCGCTCGGCGGCTGCGGCTTCCAGCGAATTGTCGCAGTCGATCGTCGAGATCAGCCGCCGGGTTCAGGAATCCAACGGCGTCGCCACCGACGCGGTGCGGCAGGCCAACGCCACCGACCAGCGGATGGCGGAACTGAGCGCGGCCGGCGACCGCATCGGCGACGTGGTCAAGCTGATCACCTCGATTGCCGAGCAGACCAATCTGCTGGCGCTCAACGCCACCATCGAGGCGGCGCGCGCCGGCGATGCCGGCCGCGGCTTTGCCGTGGTGGCGCAGGAAGTCAAGACGCTGGCGGGCCAGACCGCGAAGGCGACCGACGAGATCTCGTCGCACATCGTCAACATGCAGCAGGCCACCGAAGAGTCCGTCAACGCCATCAAGGCAATCGGGCTGACCATCGAGCGCATCAGCGGGATATCGACCTCGATTTCATCGGCGGTCGAACAACAGGGCACCGCGACCCAGAGCATCGCGCAGGGCGTCGAAGCCGCCGCCGGCGGCACCCTCGACGTCGCCGACAATATCGAGAAGGTCGCCAAGGGCGCGATCGAGACCGAGACCACGTCGGGCCAGATGCTGAAATCGGCGCAAGAGCTCGCCGAGGTCAGCACGCATCTGAAGACCGAAGTGGAGAAGTTCCTCGACAGCGTGCGGGCGGCGTGAGGCACGAGCCCCCACATCCTTCGAGACGCGCGCAAAGAGCGCGCTCCTCAGGATGAGGTCCGGTGTCAGACCCTCATGGTGAGGAGCGGCCTCTTGGCCGCGTCTCGAACCATGAAGGCCGAGAGACCTACCTCGTCCCGAACGTGGTCGCGCCGAACAGCGCCTTTTGCGTCGAGGGCTGCGAGCGCCAGTATTGCGGTGGCGCCGAGACCTCGCCGCCGAGTTCGGCGGCGGCGTGCCAGCCCCAGCGCGGGTCGTAGAGCATGCCGCGCGCCAGCGCCACCATGTCGGCCTTGCCGGAGGCCACGATCTCCTCGGCCTGCTTCGCCTCGGTGATCAGGCCGACCGCCATCGTCGTGACGCCGGTGGCTTCCTTCACCGCCTGCGCCAGCGGCACCTGGTAGCCGGGCCCGAGCGGAATTTTCTGCAGCGGCGACACGCCGCCGGAGGACACATCGATCCAGTCGACGCCGCGCTTTTTCAGCTCCTTGGCGAATTCGATGGTCTGGGAAATTTCCCAGCCGCCCTCGACCCAGTCAGTGGCGGAGACCCGCAGGCCGACCGGCTTGTCGTTCGGAAACGCCGCGCGCACCGCGTCGAACACTTCGAGCGGAAACCGCATGCGGTTCTGCAAGGAGCCGCCATATTGGTCGGTGCGCCGGTTTGATATCGGCGAGAGAAACTGATGCAGCAGATAGCCGTGGGCGCAATGCACCTCGATGGCGTCGATGCCGAGCCGCTCGGTGCGCTGCGCCGCCGCCACGAAAGCGTCGCGGACCCGCTTCAGGCCGGCGTCGTCAAGCGCGCGCGGCGCGGCCTCGCCCTCCTTGTGCGGCACGTCGGAGGGACCCTCGGGCTGCCAGCCGCCCTCGGCCGGCGGGATCAGCTGGCCGCCGTCCCACGGCGTGTGGCTCGACGCCTTGCGGCCGGCATGGGCGAGCTGCATCACGATGGCGGCCTTCGAGTGCTTGCGCACCGAAGCCATCACCGGCTTCAGCGCGGCCTCGGTGGCGTCGTTCCACAGCCCGAGGCAGCCCGGCGTGATGCGGCCGATCGCCTCCACCGCGGTCGCCTCGATGCAGAAGGCCGCCGCGCCCGACAGCGCCAGCGAGTTGATATGGGTGAAGTGCCAGTCATTGGCCTCGCCGTTTTCGGCGGAATACTGGCACATCGGCGCCACCATGATGCGATTGGAAAGCGTCAGGCCGCGCAGCGTGATCGGGGAAAACAGGGCGCTCATATGGGGATTTCCGGATGGGGGAAGAGATGACGGATGGCATAGTGTAGGGGTCGCGGCGGCAATGTCCAACCGCCGGAATCGCTGCCGCGCCATGCGCTTCGTCCACACCGCGGCTTCCTTACAAACGTGTTTTCAGGGACGACGGTTACTCCATCAGCGTGAACTGCAGGATCAGATTGCGCTGGACCATCGAGAAATTGTCGTCGGAGACCAGCGTCAGCACGGTGTCGCCCTCCGGCGTGACGTGGGCGTCGATCGCTTCCATGTTGTCGACCTCGTGGCCGAGAT
>NZ_JAUYAN010000016.1 GCF_030693485.1 Bradyrhizobium sp.
AATGACAATCTGACGATCGAGCGGCCGAGTTTCGTCACCCATCTCGAATGCGCGATGGAGGGCGACCATTATCCGGCTGACCAGGTCCACAATCTCTCCAAGGCCGGCAAGCCGCTGCTGGTCCGTTACGATCTCGCCGGCGTGAAACAGGCGCTGACCAAAGACGCACTGGCGCAGCGGCCGGCCGATCTCTGGCGCTACCGCGAGATGCTGCCGGTACGCAAAGTAACGGACATCGTCAGCCTCGGCGAAATCACCACGCCGCTGATCCGCCTGCCGAAGCTGGCGAAAAAAATCGGCGGCGGCGAGATCATCGTCAAGGACGAGGGGCGGCTGCCGACCGGTTCGTTCAAGGCACGCGGCCTTGTCATGGCGGTGTCGATGGGCAAGGCGCTCGGCATCAAGCACATGGCGATGCCAACCAACGGCAATGCCGGCGCGGCGCTCGCCGCCTACGCCACCTCGTGCGGCATCAAGACCACGATCTTCTGTCCGGCCGATACGCCGGAAGTGAATGTCAGCGAGATCGAGCTGCAGGGCGCCACCGTCTACCGCGTCAACGGCCTGATCGACGATTGCGGCAAGATCGTCGGCGAGGGCAAGGCAAAGGCCGGCTGGTTCGACACCTCGACGCTGAAGGAACCGTACCGGATCGAGGGCAAGAAGACGATGGGGCTGGAACTCGCCGAGCAGCTCGGCTGGGACGTGCCCGACGTGATCTTCTATCCCACCGGCGGCGGCACCGGCCTGATCGGCATGTGGAAGGCCTTTGCCGAGCTCGAGGCCATCGGCTTCATCGGCAGCAAGCGCCCGCGCATGATCGCGGTGCAGGCGTCGGGCTGTGCGCCGATGGTGCGGGCCTTCGAGGCCGGCACCGAGCATGCGCCGCGCTGGGAGGACGCCCACACCATCGCCTCGGGGATCCGGGTGCCGCAGGCGATCGGAGATTTTCTGATCCTGCGCGCGGTGCGCGAGAGCAAGGGTTTCGCCATTGCGGTCGATGACGAGAAGATTTCGTCTGCGCTCAACGAAGTCGCACGCGAGGAAGGCCTGCTCTTGTGTCCGGAAGGCGCTGCGACCTATGCTGCGTACAAGGAAAGCCTGGCTGACGGCCGTGTGACGAAGAATGATCGCGTGATGCTGTTCAACTGCGCCACGGGACTGAAATACCCGCTGCCGCCGGTGACGCGCACGCTCGATCGTCACGCGCCGATCGACTACGCCAGGCTGTAGTCCATCGTTAAGGCTGCAATCCATCGTTAGAATGGTGCGGCGTCAGGGGAGAATAAAATGCGAAGAGCGATCTTGGCTGCGTTGACGGCGATACTCGCATTCGGCGGCATCGCGCGGGCGGATAAGTTCCCGTCGCGGCCGATCACCATCGTGGTGCCGTTCGCCGCCGGCGGGCCGTCCGATGTCATGGCGCGGATCCTGGCCGAGCGCATGAAGACGACGCTCGGCGAAACCGTGCTGGTCGAGAATGTTACGGGGGCTGGCGGCTCCATCGGGGTCGGACGGGCGTTGCGCTCGCCGCCGGACGGCTACACCATCAGCTTCGGCCATCTCGGCACCCACGTCGCCAACGGCGCGGTCTACAAGCTCGGCTACGACCTCGTGGGCGACCTCGATCCGGTGGCGCTGCTGCCGAGCAATCCGATGATCGTCGTCAGCAAGAACGCGGTTCCGGCCAAAACGCTTGGGGAATTGATCGCGTGGATCAAGGCGAAGCCGGCCCCCGCCACCGCCGGCACGGCCGGCGCCGGCTCGGGCAGCCACATCGCCGGGCTCTATCTGGAGAATATCACCGGCGCCAAGCTGCAATACGTGCCGTATCGCGGCACCGGTCCCGCGATGAACGATCTGGTCGCAGGTCAAATCGATCTCATGGTGGATCAGCTCTCCAACTCCATCAACCAGGTGCGGGCCGGCACCATCCGCGGCTACGCCGTCACCGACACCAGGCGCGCCGAATCCGCTTCGGACATTCCGACCACCGACGAAGCCGGGCTGCCCGGGTTTCACATGACGTTGTGGTCCGGCCTGTGGGTACCGAAGAACACGCCGAAGGAAATCGTGACCAGGCTGAACGCCGCGGCGACCGATGCGCTGAACGATCCCGCCGTGCGCAAGCAGCTGGAGAACCTGGGCCTGGCGATGCCGCCCAAGGACAAGCTCACGCCGGCGGCACTTGGCGACTGGCAGAAGGCCGAGATCGCCAAATGGTGGCCGATGATCAAGGCCGCCAACGTCAAGGTGGATTGAGTGGCTTAATAGGTACGCTCGGTCGGGCCGGCCGCGCGCGTCTTCGACTGACGGACTTCGCTCACAGCCTCGCGCAAATGCGCCAAATACTCGTCAGCGGACTCGGCATGAACCGGGTTGAGGTGCATATGGATGCCGGCAGGCTCCGCCTGGCGGCCGACGAACCAGCCTTTGCTGGTCATGGCATTGGCCACCGCGCCGATGTCGAGTGCTGGATCGTTGGAGCGATAGACAAATATGCAAAGCTCGTGCGGGTCGAGCACGGCAAGGCCGGGAATGGCGTTGATGCCGTCGGCGAGCTTCATCACGGTGTCCATCAGGACGGCCGCCCATTTCATGTAGCCGTCCTCGCCGAGGAAATTCATCACCGCCCATGCGGCTGCAACCGCGCCGGCGGAGCGCGAGCCCTGCACGGTGTTGCTGGCATAGGCGCCGCGCTCCCAATTATTGAAGCTGAACGTCTGGTGCTTCTGCAACTCGGCGTCGCGCAACATCATCAGCGAGGCGCCCTTGGCCGCATAGCCGTATTTGTGCAGGTCGGCCGAGATCGACGTCACGCCGGGAACGACGAAGTCGAAATCGGGGATGTCGTAGTCGAGCTTCTTTGCGAACGGCGCCAGAAACCCGCCAACGCAGGCATCGACATGCATCCACAGGCCATATTTTTGAGCGAGGCCAGCGATCTCCCCGATCTGGTCGAACACGCCAAACGGATAGTTCGGCGCACTGCCGAGCAGCATGACCGTGTTGCCGTCGATGCGCCGCGCCATGTCAGGTATGTCGGCCCGAAAATCGTTGCGTGTGGTCGGCACGCGGCGCACCTCGATGTTCAGATATTCGCCCGCGCGATCGAACGCGGGATGGCCGGTGCGCGGGATCACCATGTTGGGCGTCGCGATGCCTTTGGTGGCGCGCGCCCAGTCCCGCGCCGTCTTGCAGGCGAGAAAGATGCTTTCCGTACCGCCAGAGGTGAACGTCGCGGTCGCTTCCTTCGGCGCGTGTAATAGCGACAGCCCCATCTCGATCACGTCGGTCTCGAGCTTCTTGACGCTCGGGAAGGCCCGCTGTCCCATGGCGTTCTCGGTCCAGTAGGCGCAATAGGCCTCCTGCTGGATGCGCTTCACCTCCTCGTTGAGGTAGTAGAAATAGAGCGCCATGCGCCCGCCGCGCCACGAGAAGTCGTGCTTCTTGGCGTCGTCGAGTTCGGCCTTCAATTCGGCCCACGGGCGGCCGCTCTTTGGAATGCTCTGCATGACGTTTGCCCCCGGCCTGCCTCGTTCGATCGTATGGCGCCGCCGCAGCTAAAGGCGATCGCCCGTCGCGGTCAATCCGGCCGCGTCGGTCTGAGCGTCGGATTCTGAGTTGCAATTGCGGCCGCCGGCAGCGCCTTGGCATCGTGATTGGCAGGGAACGGAACGCGGCTGCGACCTGGGCGGCCCTTTCGTTCGGCGCGCTGTGGCGCGGATGCAACGACGGCCGCTGAAAATGTGGCCGTCACGCCGCCGTAACATCACGCGGCGGCAGTCGAGGCAGTGAACGATCCCGCCGTGGGCGCACCGCTGGAAAAGCTCGGCCTGCGGATGCCGCCGAAGGACAGACTGTCGCCGCAGGCGCTCGGAGACTGGCAGAAGGCCGAAATCGCCAAATGGTGGCCGATGATCAAGGCCGCCAACGTCAAGGTGGATTAAGTCATCGGTGCTCGGCCGGTGTGTCCCGCTCATGGCTTTCTGCGGCCCGTGCGGCACATTCATCGATCCCGTGACACTTGCTGCGGTAGTTCAAATACCAGGTCACGGCTACCGCGCCGATCAGGATGACACCGATCAGAACAGCCCAACGTCGCATCGTCATGATCGGCACGTCAGTATCCGTCCCGGGTGCCAAACAGCCGGTCGAGAAATGAAGGCTGCAGCTGCACCCAGCGGCCCGGCGCGCCCGTCCGCAAATCCTGAACGTATTGCGGCGGCGAGGGGAGATAGTACACAGGCGGCACATAGGGAACGTAGGCCGGTGCGGTCTGGGGCGCGTAAACTTCACGCGGCTGGTAATTCTGCGGGCGATAATCAGCAGCCACGGCTCCGGATGAAGCGATCGCTGCAGCGGCGATGACGAGAACCTTGCGCATGACTACCTCACATACAGGCGCGGTACGCGAGCGCCACCGCGAAGGCTAGGCAAGAAAGGTTAACGCGCGATTCACCATGCGTGCCTTCCTGTCCCGCGCGGGTCGATAGGCAAAGGCACGGCCCGACTACCGACGAAGGCCGGGCCCCGGTTGGCGCGCCTCCAGGTAGCCGATGGAGAGAATAGCAGCTTTGACGAGTTCCAGAGGGCGATGGTTGCCGAAGCGACACGATTGTTGCGCGGTCGCAACACTCGGCGAACATTTAACTGTCATTGCAGCAACCTCTTGCGCGCGCCGCTATTTAGCCACACCCCTCAATGAAATCATTCCTCCGCAGGCTAACAGCCGCGGCGCTCGCGACGGCGAAGGGAACCTCTGATTTCCCGGGTCCGGCATGAGCGGCTTGGGGAAACAGGTTCGCGATGGACGTCAGAACCAGCATCGAGGGAATGTCGCCGAGCCGTCATCCGACGGCGGCTGGATCGACTATTGCTGCGCTGCGTCTGCCGGCGACTGCCGTTAAATGCGGCATTGAGTTCGACGCGGTCGAAATCTTCAAAAGAACACCCGATGTCGCGGATTTGAAACCGCGCGGTCGTTTTGTCGCCAAAGACATCGTCGAAATTGCCGACATACTGCCCCTGCACACGCGGCTCGTCTTCGAGGCCGACGTGGGCACTCCTGACGTAAAGGTTACCGACGCAGGGCGGGCTGAACATAAAACCAAAGGGAAGTTCCGGGCGACCAATACTACATCGGGTGTTCTCTGGAAATTTGCCCAATTGGTTGGGCCGGCGGTGGATGGTGCCATAACCCATCCGGGTGGTGCGCACGAGAAACAGTGTTATGCGGACATCTAGGCGTATCATTCTTGCGTTGCTGCTAGGGGCCGCTCCCGCGGCTCCGGCATTTGGATTCGACGGTTCGCCGGTCAATTCGGACGCGGCTTTGACGGTGGTTTCGCCTCAGCCGGGTACCGCGGCGCCGCTGAAGAAGCCGGTTCCGCCGGCGTCGGTGCCGACAGCCGCCTCGGCCAACTCGCTGACCTCGCTGCAATACGCAGCCGAAGGCGGCCACCCGATCGCGCAATGGAAGCTCGGGCGGATGTATGCCGAGGGCGAGGGCGTCGCGCAGGACGATCTGCGCGCCTTCGACTATTTCAGCCGGATTGCCAATCAGCACGCGGAAGACAGCCCATCGGCGCCGCAGGCCGGCGTCGTCGCCAACGCCTTTGTGGCGCTGGGCCGCTACTACCTCAAGGGTATTCCCAATTCCAAGGTCAAGTCCGATCCGGAGCGGGCGCGCGAGATGTTCTCCTACGCCGCGTCCTATTTCGGCAACGCCGATGCCCAGTACGACCTGGCCCGACTCTATCTGAAGGGCGCTGGCTCGTCGCGGGACGACTTCCGCTACGGCGCGCGCTGGCTCGGCCTCGCCGCCCAGAAGGGCCAGCACCAGGCCCAGGCCATGCTCGGCCAGATGCTGTTCAATGGCGATCAGATGCCGCCTCAGCGCGCCCGCGGCTTGATGTGGCTGACGCTGGCGCGCGATAACGCAGCACCCGACGAGAACTGGATCAAGGACAGCTACAACAAGGCGATCGCCAAGGCGTCCGACAATGACCGGGCGATGGCGCTGCAGATGCTCGAGCACTGGGTGCAGGGCCGCAAGGATTGATCGGGCAAGCCGGTCAAGCCAACTCCAGATCCAGATCGATCCAGACCGGAACGTGGTCGGACGGCTTTTCCCAGGCCCGCACGTAACTGTCGATTCCGACCCCGCGCAGGCGGTCGCTGGCCTGCGGCGACAGCAACAGGTGGTCGATGCGAATGCCGTGGTTCTTCTGCCAGGCACCGGCCTGATAGTCCCAGAAGGTATACTGGCCGGGGGCGTCGGTGACCGCGCGCAGCGCGTCGGTGAGCCCAAGCCCGAGCAGCGACTGAAAACTTTCCCGGGTGGCGGGGCGGAACAGGGCGTCGTTGACCCAGGCCGCGGGATTATGGACGTCCCGGGCCGCTGGAATGACGTTGAAGTCGCCCGCCAGCACCAGCGGCTCTTCCGCTTTAAGCCGCTGCTTCGAATACTCAAGAAGTCGAGACATCCACTTGAGTTTATAGGGATATTTCTCGGTTTCCGGCGGATTTCCGTTGGGCAGATAGAGGCAGGCGATCCGCAGCACGCCGCGCTTCAGCGGCACCACGCCCTCCAGAAACCGGGCGTGGGCGTCGTCGTCGTCGCCGGCCAGGCCCGATCTGGTTTCCTCGAACGGCAGTTTCGACAGCAGCGCGACGCCGTTGAAGGTCTTCTGGCCATGGGTGACGACGTTGTAGCCGAGCGCCTCGACGGCCTCCCGCGGGAATGCCTCATCGACGCATTTGATCTCCTGCAGGCAGACGATGTCGGGCGCGCAATCCTTCAGCCAGACGACGAGATGGTCGATCCGTTGCCGGACCGAATTGACGTTCCACGTAGCGATGCGCATCAATGAGTTCCGTAGCTTACCACAATTTTAGTTTCACTGGCATACCATGCGCCGCAGGGCTGTGATAACCGTTTAGACAAGGACTTAGACAAGGACGTAGAGGCGGCGTCTGGGCAGGAATTGGACCGTCGCGGTCGTTGTGGACCGGCTGACGTGAAATGAGATGAAAAAACGTAATCTGATAATTCTGGTAGCCGCGCTGGCTGTTGCGGCGCTGACGGCCTACAGCACCCGCGCGGCATGGCTGGGCGGCGGCGCCACAGTCCAGGGACCGCCGCGTCCGCGCGTGGTCTCGGTGGAACTGGCCAAGGCCGAGCGCAAGCCGGTGCCGGTCGATGTCGATTCGATCGGAACGGTAACGCCGATTTCCAGCGTGGCGCTGAAATCGCGGGTCGAAACCACCATCGTCTCGGTACACTTCGAAGACGGCGCCAAGGTCAACCAGGGCGATCTGCTGTTTACGCTCGACGCGCGCCAGATCGATGCCCAGATCGAGCAGGCCGAAGGCGTGCTCGCCCGGGATCGGGCGCAGCTTGAGGCGGCGCAGCGCGACGTCAGGCGCTTCGGCGACCTGATCGGCAAGGGCGCCACTACGCAGGTCAACGTCGATAATGCCAAGACCCAGGCCGATATCCTGGCCGGCACCATCAAGGCGGATCAGTCCGCACTGGACAATCTGAAGGTCCAGAAGAGCTTCACGACCATTCACGCGCCGTTTTCGGGGCGGATCAGCGCGGCCAATGTCAAGGTCGGCAATTTCGTGCGCCCGGCCGATACCGCGCCGCTGGCGGTCATCAACCAGATGGCGCCGGTCTATGTGACTTTCGCCATTCCGCAGCGGGTGCTGGTGGACCTGCGCGAGGCCATGGCGGCGGGTGGCTCCAAGGTGACTGCGACCATCCCCGGCCACCAGCGATCCGAAGACGGCAAGGTCGCAATGGTCGAAAACACCGTCGATGCCACCACCGGCATGGTCACCGTGCGCGGTATCATGAACAACGAGAATGAAACCCTGTGGCCGGGGACGCTGGTGAATACCAGGTTGATCATCCGCACCGAGAATTCCGTGGTCGTTCCGACGGTGGCGGTGCAGCGCAGCCAGAGCGGCAATTTCGTCTTCGTGGTGAAGGACGGCGTGGCCAAGATTCGGGCGGTCAAGATCGAGCGCACCCTGCAGGGCTTTTCGGTCATCTCTGAAGGACTGTCCGGCGACGAGGCCGTCGTCGTCGACGGACAATTGCTGCTATCCGATGGTTCGCGGGTCGAGCCGCGCGCCCGCAAGGCCGGAGCCTGAACGATGACGCTGTCGGAGCTGTGTATTCGTCGGCCAGTGATGACGACGCTGATCACGGCCTCGATCATCGCCTTCGGCGTGTTCGGCTTCCGGCTGCTGCCGGTTTCGGCGCTGCCGCGGGTTGATTTTCCGACCATCGCCGTGACCGCGACCCTGCCGGGCGCCAGCGCAGATACCATGGCGTCGTCGGTGGCCGGCATCATCGAGCGCCAGTTGTCGACCATCGCCGGCATCTCGTCGATGTCGTCGAATTCGTCGCAGGGCACCAGCGTCATCACCATCCAGTTCGATCTCAATCGCCAGATCGATGCGGCGGCGCTCGACGTTCAGACCGCGCTGACCATTGCGCAGCGCCGGCTGCCGGTCGAGATGACGATCCCGCCGAGTTTCCGCAAGGTGAATCCGGCAGACTTCCCGGTGCTGTTTGTGGTGCTCGGCTCATCGACGTTGCCGCTGTCGGCCGTCAACGAATATGGCGAGATCACCATCGGTCAGGCCCTGTCGCAGATTCCGGGCGTGGCGCAGGTCAGCATCTACGGCGCGCAGAAATTCGCCATTCGCGTCCAGGCCGACCCGGAAGCGGCCGCGGCTAGGGGGTTGTCGCTGGAGGACATCAGGGTCGCGGTGGCGCGCGCCAACTCCTCGACACCGGTCGGCACGCTCAATGGACCGAAGCAGGACGTGGCACTTCAGGCCTCCGGCCAGATGGACAAGGCGATCGACTACCGCCAGGTAGTGGTGAGCTACAAGAACGGCTCGCCGATCAAGCTCGAAGAAGTGGCGAAGATCTACGACAGCGTCGAAAACGACAAGATCGCGAGCTGGCTCAACGGCGACCGTTCCATCGTGCTCGGCATCCAGAAGCAGCCCGACGCCAACACGGTGGCGGTGGTCGATTCCATCCTGGCCAAATTGCCGGCCTTGCGCGCACAGATCCCGCCGTCGGTCTCGATCAACGTGTTGATGGATCGCTCGATTTCGGTCCGCCAGGCGGTGGCTGACGTCCAGGAAACCCTGCTGATCGCCATCGGGCTGGTCATCATGGTGATCTTCCTGTTCCTGCGCTCGGCATCGGCGACCTTCATTCCGGCGCTTGCGGTTCCGATCTCGCTGTTCGGTACCTGCGCGGTGATGTATGCGCTGGATTATTCGATCAACAACATGACGCTTCTGGCGCTGACCCTGTCGGTCGGTTTCGTGGTCGACGACGCCATCGTCATGCTGGAAAACATCGTCCGCCATATCGAAAAGGGCATGCGGCCCTATGAGGCGGCGCTGCAGGGCGCCCGCGAGATCGGCTTCACCATCATCTCGATCACTTTCTCGCTGATCGCGGTGTTCATTCCGGTGCTGCTGATGGGCGGCATCGTGGGGCGCGTGTTCCGCGAGTTCGCGGTGACGGTGTCGGTCGCGATCCTGGTTTCCGGATTTGTGTCGCTGACGCTGACGCCGATGCTGTGCGCCCGCATGCTCAAGGCGCACGACCCCGCCAAAAAGCCCAACATCGTGCTCCGCGTCTTCGAACGGATGTTCGACTCCTGGCTTCGGGCCTATGAATGGGCGCTGGACTGGGTGCTGGCACGGAAAGCGCTGATGCTGCTGGTCACGCTGGCGACCCTGGGCGGCACGGTCTATCTCTACATGATCGTTCCGAAAGGCTTCTTTCCGCAGGAGGATACCGGCTTCCTGATCGGCGTCACCGAGGCCGCCACCGATACGTCGTTCGATGCGATGACCGTGCGGCAGCAGGCGCTGGTCGATGTCCTCAAGTCGGACCCGGCGATCGAATACATCAACAGCACGGTCGGTTCCGGTGGGCCCAATCCGACCGCGAATTACGGCCGCCTGTTCATCGCGCTGAAGCCGAAGGTGACCCGCGACAAGCTTCCGGCCATCGTTGGACGCCTGCGCATGAAGGCGCGGGAGATCCCCGGCATGCAGGCTTTCTTTCAGCCCATTCAGAATCTGAATATCGGCGGTCGGATTTCGAAGAGCCAGTATCAATATGTCCTGCAGAGCGGCGATACCGAGTCGCTTTACAAGTTCGCGCCGGAAATGCGCGACAAGATCGAGAAGATCCCGGGTCTGCTCGACGTCACCACCGACCTCTACATCAAGAACCCGCAGATGACGGTCGAGATCGACCGCGAGAAGGCCGCGGTCTACGGCGTCACCGTCGAGCAGGTCCGCAACCAGCTCTACAACGCCTATGGCGGACGCCAGGTCGGCACCATCTTCATGCCGTCCAACGACTACAAGATCATCCTGGAGGCGCAGCCGGAGTTTCGCGTCGATCCCTCCAATCTCTCCAAGCTCTATTTGAAGACCGAACGCGGTCAGACCATTCCGCTCGATACGGTGGCCAAGCTGGTGCCTTCGGTGGGCCCGCTGCAGATCAATCATCAGGGCCAGCAGCCGGCGGTGACGATCTCGTTCAACCTCGCGCCCGGCAATTCGCTGGGTTATGCGGTGGACAAGATCACCGCGCTCGAGGCGGCATCCAATCTGCCCGTGACCATCGCCACCGGCTTCTCCGGCACCGCGCAGGTGTTCCAGGATTCCTTGCGCGGGCAGGGCGTGCTGATCCTGGCGGCGGTGTTTGCGGCCTTCGTGATCCTCGGCATCCTCTACGAAAGCTTCATTCACCCGATCACGATCATTTCCGGCCTGCCCTCGGCGGGCATCGGCGCCATCCTGACGCTGATGGCGTTCAATATGGAAATGTCGGTCATCGCCATGATCGGCATCGTCATGCTGGTCGGTATCGTCAAGAAGAACGCCATCATGATGGTGGATTTCGCGCTGGAGCGCCGCCGCGTCGGGTTGAGCGCGGAACACGCCATTCGCGAAGCCGCCTTGATGCGGTTCCGCCCGATCATGATGACGACCTTCGCGGCGATTTTCGGCACGCTGCCGATTGCGCTCGGCGCCGGAGCCGGCGCCGAACTGCGTCAGCCGCTCGGTGTTGCCGTGGTCGGCGGTCTCTGCCTGTCGCAACTTTTGACGCTGTTCATCACCCCGGTGATCTACATCTATCTCGACCGCATCGATCGCCGGCTGAAACGCCGGCTCGAACCGCAGGCCGACGAGGGCGACAATGTCGAGCGGCCGCGCGTCGTGGCGGCGGAGTGATGGGGCTGAGCCGGGCATGAATTGGCGTCGGGGATGCATCGCAGCGCTGATCGCCGCGTGCCTGTTGGTTTCAGTCAACGGGCGGGCGGGCGCGGAGGATCCGATCGAAATCTTCGACGCGCATCTGCATTACAACTGGGAACCCAAGCCGTTCTACCAGCTGGATGAAGTGCTGGCGCTGTTCAAAAAGCATCGCGTGACCGGCATCCTCGCGACCAGCCGGCCCAACAGCGGCACCCATGCGCTGGTGGGCGCAAAGGCCGACGGCCTGCAGATCGTGCCTTTCATCAGGCCGTACCGGGTCCGCCCTGATATCCAGACCTGGTTCAAGGATCCCGTCATTTTCGATCTGGTGCAGGAAGAATTCAAGTGCGGCTACTATCGCGGCATCGGCGAGTTTCATCTGTCGAGCGGAGACGCCGACAATGAATGGGTCAAGAAGACCGTCGATTTCGCCGTGGCCAACAATCTCTATCTGCACGCCCATGCCGATGATACCGCGGTCGAAATCCTGATGCGGCATAATCCGAAGGCGCAGATCATCTGGGCCCATACCGGCTTCGGCCTGTCAGGCGAGCGCGTCGGCGCAATGCTGGCGAAGTATCCGAAGCTCTGGGGTGAATTGTCCTATCGCAGCGGAATCACCGAGGGCGGAGGCAAGCTGACGGCGGAATGGCGAGCGCTGTTCGAGCGATATCCCGACCGGTTCATGGTCGGTTCGGATACCTGGGTGCCGGAGCGCTGGGCAAGCTACGGTGAAATCATGGCCGGCTATCGCGCCTGGCTGGCGCAGCTTCCGCCGAAAGTGGCCGCGCAAATCGCGCATGGCAACGCCAGGGCGTTGTTCGCGGACAAGCGTCCATAAGCAGCGGGATTCCTCAGATCGAGAAGCTGGTGCCGCAGCCGCAGGAGGCGGTGGCGTTGGGGTTGACCACCCGGAACGAGGCGCCGATGAGATCGTCGACGAAGTCGACCTCCGATCCGGCCAGAAACGGCACCGAGGCCGGATCGACCAGCACCACGGCGCTGTCGCGCGCGATCACGAGGTCGTCCTCGGCCTGGGCGCGTTCGACGTCGAATTTGTACTGGAAGCCTGAGCAGCCGCCGCCCTCGACGCTGATCCGCAGCATGGCGCCGTCGCCCTCGACTTTGAGGATCTCCCCGATGCGGCGGGCAGCCCGCTCGCTGATGGTGACGGCTGTCGTCATGTGAAAAGTCTCCGGTCGCCGCTGCCTGGCCAAATTATTTGGTATCCGGCACGCCCCATAGTTAAGTGCGCAGGCCAGTGGAATCAATTGGATAAGGATCAAAACACCGTGTCGGTCGGAATGGCAGCCCCTCGCTCGATCTACGCCTGCGACCCCGAACGCAGCCGGGGACGGCTGTTTGCGGAGCCGCCGAGCAAGACCCGCAGTCCGTTCCGGCGGGATTGCGACCGGGTGATCCATTCCACCGCCTTTCGCCGCCTCAAGCACAAGACCCAGGTCTTCGTGTTCCATGAGGGCGATCATTACCGGACCCGGCTCACCCACAGCCTCGAAGTGGCGCAGATCGCCCGGGCGCTGGCCCGGCAGCTCGGCCTCGACGAGGACCTCACGGAAACCCTGGCTCTGGCGCATGATCTCGGCCATCCGCCGTTCGGCCATGCCGGCGAGCGGGCGCTGGACGCCTGCCTGCAGGCCCATGGCGGTTTCGACCACAATGCGCAGACCCTGCGCGTCGTCACCTCGCTGGAACATCGCTACCCCGAATTCGACGGGCTCAACCTGACCTGGGAAGCGCTGGAGGGCATCGTCAAGCACAACGGTCCGCTGACCGGGCGCAACGGCGCCGCCCTCGGCCGTTATGGTGACCGCGGCATTCCCTCAGGGATATCCGACTACATGGCGACCTATGACCTGGAACTGTGGAGCTTTGCCTCGCTGGAAGCCCAGGTCGCAGCGATCGCCGACGACATCGCCTATGACGCCCACGACATCGACGACGGCCTCCGGGCCGATCTGTTCACGGTCGACGATCTCAAGGCGATGCCGCTGACGGCGGGAATGATCGCGGAGATCGCGCGGCACTATCCCGATCTCGACGACGTCAGGCGTGGTGCTGAACTGGTGCGCGAACTGATTTCCTATTTGATCGGCGCTGTCGTCACCGAAGCACGCCGCCGGCTCGACATCGCGCGGCCGACGTCGGTCGAGGATGTGCGCAACCTCGGCGACGTCCTCATCACATTTCCGCCCGAGGTGGCGCAGGCGGAAGCCGGGATCAAGGCGTTCCTGAAGGGCAGGATGTACCGCCATCCCAGGGTGATGCGGGTGATGGGCGAGGCGGAACAGATCCTGTTCGACCTGTTCGAGCGTTACCAGCAGAGCCCGGGCGACCTGCCGGCGGAGTGGTCGTCGCGCGACGGCGGCGAACACGAGAGCGAAACCGGGCGTATCAGGCGGATCGGAAACTTTATCGCCGGGATGACCGACCGTTTCGCCATCACCGAGCACCAAAGGCTTTTTGACTCGACCCCGGATTTGCGTTAGGCGGCGGCCTAGCCGCACGCGGCATCATCCCCGGTCCAGTCACGCCCATGGTCGATTCCAGACAGCCGCAGCATCTTTTCGCCAACGTGCTGGCGCGCGTCCACGCGGTTTGCGGCGTGCTCGCATCCGAGGGCGGCTGGCCCGCCGGTATCGACCTGTCGCGGGTCGTGGTCGAGCCGCCGCGGGATGCGGCGCATGGCGACATGGCGACCAATGCCGCGATGGTGCTGGCCAGGGAAGCCCGGACAAAACCGCGCGATCTCGCCGAAGCGATCGCCGCGAAACTGCGCGCGGATGATCTGATCGCATCGGTCGACGTCGCCGGCCCCGGCTTCATCAACCTGACCTTGAAGCCGCAGGCCTGGTCGGACGCATTGCGCACGGTGCTGCGCGAGGGCATTGGCTATGGCCGGAGCCCGATGGGAGCGGCCGAGAAGGTCAACGTCGAATATGTCTCGGCCAACCCCACCGGGCCGATGCATGTCGGCCATTGCCGCGGCGCAGTGTTCGGCGATGCGCTGTGCAGCCTGCTGCAGTTCGCGGGCTACGATGTCACGCGCGAATACTACATCAACGATGCCGGCGCCCAGGTCGACGTGCTCGCGCGCTCGGCGTTCCTGCGCTATCGCGAGGAGCTCGGCGAAACCATCGAGATTCCGGAAGGGCTTTATCCCGGCGACTATCTCGTGCCGGTAGGGCAGGCGCTCGCCGCAGAGTACGGCGACAAGCTCAAGGCGATGCCGGAAGCCGCCTGGCTGCCGCTGGTGCGGACCAGGGCCATCGCCATGATGATGGACATGATCAAGACCGATCTCGCCGCGCTCCATATCAAGCACGACGTGTTCTTCTCCGAGCGGTCGCTGATCGAGACCGGCAACAACAAGGTCACCGAGACCATCGACTTCCTTCGCTCCAAGGGCGACGTCTATGAGGGCCGGCTGCCGCCACCCAAGGGCGGCGCGCCGGTGGAGGATTACGAGGACCGCGAGCAGACGCTGTTTCGCGCCACCGCCTATGGCGACGATGTCGACCGTCCGCTGATGAAGTCGGACGGCAGCTACACCTATTTCGCTTCCGATATCGCCAACCACAAGAACAAGTTCGACCGCGGCTTTGCCAATCTGATCGACGTGTTCGGCGCCGATCACGGCGGCTACATCAAGCGCATGCAGGCGGCCGTCAAGGCGGTCACGGCGGGCAGGGCCTCGCTCGATGTCAAGGTGGTTCAGCTGGTGCGCCTGCTGCGCCACGGCGAGCCGGTGAAAATGTCGAAACGCTCAGGGGATTTCGTCACCCTGCGCGAGGTGGTCGACGAGGTCGGCTCCGACGCGGTGCGGTTCATGATGCTATTCCGCAAGAACGACGCGGTGCTGGATTTCGATCTCGCCAAGGTGATCGAGCAATCCAAGGACAATGCGGTGTTCTATGTGCAGTACGGCCATGCCCGCGGCCATTCGATCTTCAAGAACGCCCGGGAACTGGTTCCCGACCTGCCTGATGACACCGAAGCCCGGGCGGCGTTCCTTGGCGATGCCGCGGTGGAACGGCTGACCGACCCCGCGGAGCTCAGCCTGCTCAGGCTGCTGGCGCTCTTTCCCCGGATGATCGAGGCGGCGGCGGTGGCGCACGAGCCACACCGAATCGCGTTTTATCTATATGATCTCGCCAGCGAATTTCATGCGCTGTGGACCCGAGGGCGGGATTTGCCCTATTTACGCTTCATTATCACTAATGATGCAGAGATTACTAAGGCGCGATTGGCATTGGTCCAGGGCGTCGTCTCGGTTCTGGCATCCGGGCTCGCCGTTCTCGGCGTCCATGCCCCGACTGAGATGCGATAGGGGGTACGCCTCACGCGGGGAACCGTGAGGTATCTGGCAGGCGCCGGTTCGTTTGCAAAAGCGGGTTGGCGGCTTTCCCGAAGGGGACGCACCATCACGATGGCTGATCGATATCAGGACAGGCCTTTTCCCGCCGACGATGGCTATGATCGTGGTGGAGAACCCCAGGCGCCGGCGAGGACCGAGAACGATCCGCTGGCGGAGCTTGCGCGCCTGATCGGTCAAACCGACCCGTTCGCGATGGGCAGGGCCAATCAGCCGGTGCAGCCGCGCAGCGAGCGCGATCAGCACCAGCCGGAACCGGTTGCCGACGACGAGCCTGCCGCAGGCCCGCCGCCATGGATGCGCCGTGCCACCCCGCAGGCAGCACCGGTCGCTCCGCAGGACGATGACGAACAGGACTACCCGAGCGCCGTGCACCCGCTGCATCGTTATGCAGCGCCGCCTGCCGCGCCGGAGCCGGAATACCACCAGTCCCCGTCCTACGCCGACCCCGGTCATGAGCCCGACCCGTCGCGCTATGACGACGCGCTGTATGGGCCGCTCGATCACAACGCGCAGCACGCCCAGCACGATCCGGCCCGTGGGGATGACCCCTACGCCTATCAGGACGGCTACGGCGACGCCGAAGAAGAACCGGTCAAGAAGCGCGGCGGCATGATGATGGTTGCCGTGGTGCTTGTGCTGGCGGTGGTCGGGACGGGTGCAGCCTTTGCCTATCGTACCTTTGTCGGATCGCCCCGCAGCGGCGAGCCGCCGATCATCAAGGCCGACAACAGCCCGACCAAGATCGTGCCGGCGACCTCGGACGGCTCGGCCAAGGTGCCGGACCGCATGGCGACGGGCGATGGCAAGGAAAAGATCGTTCCGCGCGAGGAGGCTCCTGTCGACGTCAACGCCAGGACCGGTCCGCGGGTGGTGTTTCCGCCGCTCAATCAGAATAGCAATCCGCCTTCCGCCGCCAGCGTTGCGACTGCCGGACCGCCGCCCGTGGGCGCGGGCAACGGCACGCTGCCCAACGGCACCGAGCCGCGGCGGATCAAGACCCTTGCCGTGCGCGGCGATCAGGCCGACGGCGCCGCGGCGCCTGTCAACGCGCCGCCGCCGGCGAAACCCGCAACCGCGCCAAGAGCGGCTGCGGCGCCTGCACTTGCTCCGCCTCCGGGCGCGCCGGTCACGCGCGGTCCGCCCTCATCGGCCAATGCGAGCGCCAACGCGCCGCTGTCGTTGACGCCGCAGCCCGGTCAGGCTGCTCCGGCAGCCGAGTCGCGGTCCCGGGTCGCGGCTACCAATTCGGTCCCGGCCGCGTCGACCGGTAGCGGGGGATATCTGGTCCAGGTTGCCTCGCAGAAGAACGAGTCCGACGCCCAGGCCTCCTACCGGGCCCTGCAGGGCAAGTATCCGGCCGTGCTCGGCTCGCGTTCGCCGGTCATCAAACGCGCCGACCTCGGCGAAAAGGGCGTCTATTACCGCGCCATGATCGGTCCGTTCGGGTCTGCCGATGAAGCTACGCAGTTCTGCGGTAATTTGAAAACTGCCGGCGGACAGTGCGTCGTCCAAAGGAATTAACGGCCGTTTCCTTGACCCCCGGGCTGCCAGCGGGCTAATCGGCCCCATGAAC
This sequence comes from Bradyrhizobium sp., assembly GCF_030693485.1. GTDB lineage: Bacteria > Pseudomonadota > Alphaproteobacteria > Rhizobiales > Xanthobacteraceae > Bradyrhizobium. The sequence goes on from NZ_JAUYAN010000016.1 coordinate 17,289, forward strand.
AGCCGCGCATTCATCACAGGCGTATCCGGATTGGAACTCAGCGCCGAAGAGCGCGAATTCATCCAATCGGAACGGCCATGGGGTTTCATCCTTTTCAAGCGGAATATTGCGACACCCGCGCAAGTCACTCAGCTTGTTGGAGAGTTGCGAAAGGCCGTCGGTGAAGCGGATGCGCCTGTTCTGATCGACCAGGAGGGCGGTCGGGTCCAGCGGCTGGGCCCGCCGCATTGGCCGATCTATCCGCCGGGGGCCGTGTTCGATGCGCTTTACAATATCGACCGAGCGGCTGGCCTGTCCGCGGCGCGCCTCAGCGCCCGGCTGATTGCGGCCGACCTGCTCGACCTCGGCATAACCGTGGATTGCCTGCCGCTGGCGGACCTGCCGGTTCCCGGCGCCGACGCCGTGATCGGCAACCGCGCCTATGGCACCGAGCCGGGCAAGGTGGCGGCGATCGCCCGCGCCGTGACCGAGGGGCTGGAGCAGGGCGGCGTGTTGCCCGTTCTCAAGCACATTCCAGGCCATGGACGGGCCACCGCTGACACCCATTTCAGGCTCCCGGAGGTCGATACGCCGAAAGCGGAGCTGGAACGGACCGATTTCGCCGCATTTCAACCGCTGGCGGACCTGCCGATGGCCATGACCGCACATGTTGTGTTTAGCGCGCTGGACCCCGCCCATCCGGCGACGACTTCTGCGACAATCATCGAACAGGTGATTCGCGGCGTGATCGGGTTCCAGGGTTTGTTGATGAGTGATGATGTGTCCATGAACGCGTTGGCGGGAACGATCGCCGAGCGGACCCGAGCCATCGTCACCGCCGGCTGCGACATGGTTCTGCATTGCAACGGCAATCTCGACGAAATGCGGGAAGTCGCCCGCGAGACGCCGGAATTGTCGGGCAAGGCGCTGGATCGCGCGAAGCTGGCGCTGGCTTCGCGAAAAGCTGCGCAGCCTTTCGATCGGCAGGCGGCGCGGGCTGAACTGGACGCGTTGATCAATCGGGCAGGGATTTTGAGCGCATGAGCGCAGAGATTTTGTCGTTTGAGACCGGACGGCCCGCCGAACTCGCCGCCGATGACGAGCCGTCGCTGGTCGTCGATGTCGAAGGCTATGAGGGCCCGCTCGATTTGCTGCTGGCGCTGGCGCGGCAGCAAAAGGTCGACCTGCACAAGATTTCCATTCTGGCGCTGGCCGACCAGTACCTGGTGTTCATCGAGGCGGCCCGGAAAATCCGGCTCGAACTCGCCGCCGATTATCTGGTGATGGCGGCGTGGCTGGCGTTCCTGAAATCGCGGCTGCTGCTGCCGGAGCCTGCCACCCCTGACGGCCCGAGCGCCGAGGAAATGGCGACCGCGCTGGCCAACCGGCTGCGCCGCCTCGAGGCCATTCGCGAGGCGTCGAACCGGCTGATGAACCGCCCGCAATTGCAGCGCGATATTTTTCCGCGCGGCGACCCGGAATCGATCGCCGAGATCAAGCACCCCAAATTTACCGCGACCCTGTTCGACCTGCTCACCGCCTATGCCGCGCAGCGCCAGCAGCGGGTGCTGGCCACGGTGCATCTGGCAAGGCGTACGGTGTGGTCGCTGAGCGAGGCGCGGGCGTCGCTGGAGCGTCTCGTCGGCATGGCCGAGGACTGGAGTCGGCTCGACGAATATTTGCTCAACTACGTCGTCGATCCCTCGCAGAAAGCCACCGTGTTCGCATCCTCCTTTGCAGCCGCGCTGGAACTGGTCCGCGAAGGCGAGGTCGAACTGCACCAGAAAGAGGCGTTTGCGCCGCTGTATTTTCGTAAGCGTCCGCCGCAAGCATCCGACGCGATAACCGTGCCGGATCTGCCGGTTGAGTAAGTGGAAGCAGAAGGAGACCTAGCCATGGCGAGCCTGGCGGAAAAACGCATTGTCGATGCCGAGGAGCCTTCTGTGGATCCGCAGGCGCGGCCGGAGGAATTGCGGCTGCTGGAAGCGCTGCTGTTCGCTTCCACCGAGCCGCTCGATCAGGCCGCTTTGGCCAAGCGGATGCCCGACGGCGTGGACATCAAGGTCGCGCTGGCGCAGCTGCAGGCCGATTACGCCTCGCGTGGCGTCAATCTGGTTCGCGTCGCCAACAAATGGACCTTCCGCACCGCCGGCGATCTGTCCTGGCTGATGACGCGGGAAAGCACCGAGACGCGGCGGCTGTCGCGCGCAGCGATCGAGATGCTGGCGATCATCGCCTATCACCAGCCGGTGACGCGCGCGGAGATCGAGGATATCCGCGGGGTCATTACATCAAAGGGCACGCTGGATGTGTTGCTGGAGACCGGCTGGATTCGCCCGCGCGGCCGCCGCAAGACGCCGGGCCGTCCGCTGACCTTCGGGACCACGGAAGCCTTCCTGTCGCAGTTCAGCCTGGAGGCGCTGGGCGATCTGCCGGGTCTTGAGGAACTGAAGGGAACCGGCCTGCTGGATTCGCGGCTGCCTGGGGGCTTCAGCGTTCCGACACCGTCGGATGATCCGACCTTGCGCGAGGACGAGGATCCGCTTGAGATCGGCGACCTGGAACTCGCATTGGCGCCCGCGGTGGAGCCGGAGACCGGCGAGGGAAGCTGAGCGGCGAGGGGCCTGCGACAGCGCGCCCCCATCCGTTGATGGCGATTAACGGTAGTGCGTTAACGCCGATTTGACGCGGCTTAAGTCCTTGTTTTTGCCACCCCCTGAGCCTACTTTCCGGGAAGATTGGGCCGGGTCGCCGGCCGCGTGTTTGGAGGGATGCAGGATGGGTTCGCTTAGCATTTGGCACTGGGTCGTCGTGATCGCAGTGGTCCTGCTGCTGTTCGGCCGCGGCAAGATTTCGGACCTGATGGGTGACGTCGCGCAGGGCATCAAGTCCTTCAAGAAGGGCTTGCAAGACGATGAGAAGACGGCTGAAAAGCCGCCGGAGCCGGTCAAGACGATCGATAACAATGCGGCGCCGACCCCGGCGGCCCGCTCGGATGTCGGCAGCAAGGCTGTCTGAATATCCTGCGCCAAACCGGCCGCGCGTTGACCTTGCGGCAGGGTTTGGCAAGGGTGCGGCAGACCGGCTGAGGAAGACGCGAGGCGGCTCCAGATCTTGTTGGCAAGCATTGGGGTAATGTCGCCTCGCGCGAGCGGAATTTTTCATGTTCGACATCGGGTGGAGTGAACTGGTCGTCATCGCGGTTGTCGCGCTGATTGCCATCGGCCCCAAGGAATTGCCGGGCGTGCTGCGCATGGTCGGCCAATGGATGGGCAAGGCGCGCAAGATGGCCGGCGAATTCCAAGGCCAGTTCCAGGAGGCCATGCGCGAGGCCGAAATGGCCGACCTCAAGAAGACCTTCGACGAGGTCAAGGAAACCGCCACCGGTTTTGCCAGCGATAACGTCATGACCTCGCTGCAGAAGGACGTCAGCGACTCGCTTCGGATCGAAGACCTCAACAAGACGGAGACCGATGCGCAGGGGTCCGTGACCGACGCGCCGGTAACGCCGACCACGCCCGAACCACCGACCCCGCAAACCTTTGTCGAAGCCGAAGCGCACGTGGCATCCGAGCCGCTGGTGATCACGCGCGACTTGCCCGCGCCGCAGGATATCACGCTGTCGGCGCCCGATGTGCGGAAGGACGCCAAAGCGTCATGAGTGCCGAGGACATCGAAGCCAGCAAAGCGCCGCTGATGGATCACCTGATCGAGCTGCGCTCGCGGCTGATCAAGGCGCTGCTGGCGTTCGGCATCGCCTTCATCTTCTGCTTCTTCTTCGCCAAGCAGATCTACAACGTGCTGGTGTGGCCGTTCGTCTGGATCGCGGGCCCGGAAAATTCGAAGTTCATCTACACCGCGCTCTTGGAATACTTCCTGACCCAGCTGAAGCTGGCGATGTTCGGCGCCGCCTTCATCGCGTTTCCGATCATCGCCGGGCAGATCTACATGTTCGTGGCGCCCGGGCTCTACAAGCACGAGCGCGGCGCCTTCCTGCCCTATCTGATCGCGACGCCGTTCTTCTTCGTGCTGGGCTCGTTGCTGGTGTATTTCATCGTGCTGCCTATGCTGGTGCGATTCTCGCTCGGCATGCAGCAGGTCGGCAGTGACGAGACCGCGCAGATCCAGTTGCTGCCCAAGGTCGGCGAATATCTGTCGCTGATGATGTCGCTGATCTTCGCGTTCGGCGTCGCGTTCCAGCTGCCGGTGATCCTGACGCTGCTGGGCCGGATCGGCATCCTCACCTCGAAACAATTGCGCGAAAAGCGCCGCTATTTCATCGTCGGCGCCTTCGTCATCGCCGCCATCCTGACGCCGCCCGACGTCATCAGCCAGGCCTCGCTCGCGTTCCCCCTGATGATACTCTACGAGGGCTCGATCTTCGCGGTGATCATGGTGGAGAAGCGCGCGGCTGCCGCCGCCAAGGCGGCCGCCGCCGCCGCGCCGCCCCCCGCCACCCCGCCGCCGCCCGAGGCCAATCCGGCGGAGTAGGGGGCTCGGCGATCTTCGCCACTCCAATGTAGATTGTTGTCCCCGCGAAGGCGGGGACCCAGTACGCCGCGGCTTCTCGATTCAAATGCTGACGTCTCTGGAATACTGGGTCACCCGCTTTCGCGGGTGACGACGGATGTGGTACGGGAAACGCCAAATGTTATCGTAATGCGTAAATGTTTGCGATTGCTGCGACTCAGGACTGAATCCCATGCACGACATCAAATCGATCCGCGACAATCCCGGGGCATTCGACGCCGGCCTGAAACGGCGCGGGCTGGAGCCTGTGTCGGCGTCGCTGCTGGCGATCGACGAGAGGCGCCGTGCGGCGATCCTCAAATCGGAACAGATGCAGGCACGGCGCAATGCCGCGTCGAAGGAAATCGGCGACGCCAGGAAGGCGAAGGACGACGCGCGCGCGAGCGCCCTGATGGCAGAGGTCGCCGAGCTGAAAACCACGATGCCGGAGCTTGAAGCTGCGGCGAAGGCGGCGGACGAGGAACTTGCCAGGCAACTGGCCGCGATCCCGAACCTGCCGCTGGATGACGTGCCCGAGGGCGTCGATGAGCACGGCAATGTGCAGCGCCATGTGTTCGGCGAGATCCGCAACCATGCATTCCCGCCGAAGCCGCATGACGACATCGGCAGCGCGTTGGGCTTCATGGATTTCGAAGCGGCGGCGAAATTGAGCGGCGCGCGCTTTGTCGTGCTGAAGAAGGGACTGGCGCGGCTGGAGCGCGCGATCGGGCAGTTCATGCTCGATCTCCATACCAACGAGCATGGCTATGCCGAAATCAATCCGCCGCTGATGGTGCGCGATCACGCCATGTTCGGCACGGGACAGTTGCCGAAATTTGAAGACGATCAGTTTTGGGCAATCAAGGGAGAGTTGCTGGCCGTCGCCGATGAAAATACCATCGGAAAATTAAAGATTGAACGGCTCGGGCTCATCCCCACCGCCGAAGTGCCGCTGACAAACCTCGTGCGCGAATCCATTCTCGACGAGAAGGAATTGCCGATGCGGTTGACGGCGCTGACGCCGTGCTTTCGCGCCGAGGCAGGGGCTGCCGGGCGCGATACCCGCGGCATGATCCGCCAGCACCAGTTTACGAAAGTCGAGCTGGTTTCGATCGCGACACCGGAAAACGGCAAGGACGAGCTCGAGCGGATGCTGGCTTGCGCCGAAGAGGTGCTGCGGCGGCTCGACCTGCATTACCGCGTGATGACGCTCTGCGCCGGCGACATGGGTTTTTCGGCGCAGAAGACCTACGACATCGAGGTCTGGATGCCGGGGCAGGGTGAGGGCGGCGCCTACAGGGAAATTTCGAGCTGCTCGCTGTGTGGCGATTTCCAGGCGAGGCGCATGGACGCGCGCTACCGCGGGCCCGACGGCAAGCCGCGCTTTGTGCACACCCTGAACGGCTCCGGCACCGCCGTCGGCCGCGCGCTGATCGCTGTGATGGAAACCTACCAGCAGGAAGACGGCTCGATCGCCGTGCCTGACGTGTTGCAGCCCTATATGGGCGGGGTGAAGGTCGTCGCCCGCGAGCAATAGGCCTCGCACGAATATTGCGCGCAGGTGTTGCCTGTGCGGCAGCGCCCGGTATCTTCGCGAGGGGCAGCGAGCCCCGAAGAAAGCGAACACCTGTTATGGCGTTGCATCGCGATATCTACTGGGTCGGCCGGCAATGGGCCGTCACCGGTTACGGGATGCAGGCGGTCGATCAAAGGCTGAAGGGCCAATTCGATATCGAGGTCTCGCGGCTGTGGGAAGACGGCCTTTCGGAAAGCCTGAAGGCCGGGGGGTGGCTCAATAGCGAGGATTTCGCCAAGGCGCTGGCGGTGGCGCGGGCGCGATATCCGCAGCCGTCGCGGGAAATCCCTGAGCTGCCGCAGGAGAGCGGCTTGAGTTTGGGCTTGAACGGTGGCGCTGCGAAGGAGCCGCCGAAGCGGCCGGTTGCACGATTCACCATGAGGATCGAACGCTGGCCGGCCAAATTCCTGCGTTCCTGGCGCGCGAGCGTTCGGCGTTAGCGGCACCGGAACTGCCCCGCCCCGCAAATGGCCGGTATTTGAATCGCCGTATCGCAAGCCGCCGTTCAATCCGTTCGCCCTCAGATTCCCAATGTTTTTCAAAGTGAGCGGTTTTGACCACAGCCTGAGTCGCGGGACGAGGCATTCTCAGCCATCGCCGTCTGCTCGCGGGCAGATTCGATAACAAATCAGTCCAGGTACGACATGCCCGAATATCAGCCGGTATCGACAGCGCATATTGCCGCGATCGAGCGACCGCGCTGCCCGAATTGCCACCAGAACCGCATGCTGCTGTCGAAGCTGGAGCAGGGACCCACCGGCTTCGACTACCACAGCTTCGAGTGCCAGAAGTGCGGCCGGGTTCAAACGACGGTGGTAGAGCGAGACCCGATGAACTCAGACGCGCTGGGCTGGCTGGCCAGCGAGCTCAAACCGCCAACTTGAAGTTCGGCGCCGGGTCCGGGTTATGCATCCACTCATGCCAGCATGACGACATCTCGTTTGTGGGCCAGTTCTGGCTGGAAGTGACGTTTTTTGTCGCTATTCTGGCGAATATCCGGAGCGGCTTACCATTTCCGGTTGCGATTTGAGTCGCTTGCCCGACATAATGGGATTAGTATGAGGCATCGCCGCGCCGCCCAAGGCTTCCGCCGGTGACTGAGAGTGTTGCGCCCCCGCCTGCTGGACCAGCACCATGCTCACTGCACCTGAAATCCGCGCCTGCCAAGGCGACTTCGATGCGAAGGCTTTTCTCCGCCAGGCCGGGCCGGGCCGGGCGACCGAGCGATACGGGAAAAACCAGAAGATATTCAGCCAGGGCGACGTCGCCGACACCGTGTTTTTTATCCACAAGGGCAAGGTTAAGGTCACGGTCTTGTCGGAGCATGGCAAGGAGGCGGTGGTCGGGCTTTTCGCGGAAGGGCATTTCTTCGGCGAGGCAGGTCTTGAGGGAGCGGCAATACGCACCACGACCAGCCATGCCATGGAAGATTGTCTGATCACGTCGATCACCAAGCAGGCCATGCTCGCGGCGCTCGCTTCGGAGCCGAAGCTTGCGACCTTCTTCATAGCCTGTCTGCTGTCCCGCAACAGCCGGATCGAAGACGACCTGATCGACCAGTTGTTCAATTCCAGCGAAAGGCGGCTGGCGCGCTTGCTGCTGCTGCTCGCCAATTTCGGCGAGGATGGCGGCGCGCAGCCGATCGCGATCAATCTCAGTCAGGAGACCCTGGCGGAAATGATTGGCACCACCCGGTCCCGCGTCAGTTTCTTCATGAACCAGTTCAGGAAAAAAGGATACATCGACTACAACGGCACGATCGAGGTTCACCGTTCGCTGCTGGATGCAGTGCTGCGCGACAAACCGCAAATCAGGGAAGACGAGTAGTTCGTTGCGCCGAGAGGGATGATCGCACGTCACACAGTCCATTGATTTGTACGGTGCAAGCGTCCCGACCGATCGCCATTTCAATCACGCCGCTTCATTCCGCGCGGCAGAAATACAACGCCTCGAATCGGCCGGGTTTGCCTCGGCGGCGATAGCCGGATAAGACACGGCCCATTGACCGCGAGGCAATTGATCGAAAAGGGCGTTCAGGCGGATGCGAATTCTCTGCACCAATGACGACGGAATCCATGCGCCCGGCCTGAAGATCGTCGAGGAGATCGCGCGCGCACTGTCCGAGGACGTCTGGGTGGTGGCGCCGGAGCTCGATCAGTCCGGCGTGTCGCATTCGCTTTCGCTGAACGATCCATTGCGGTTGCGCGAAGTCGGCCCGCGGCATTTCGCGGTGCGGGGCACGCCGACCGATTGCGTGATCATGGGCGCGCGCCACATCCTCGGCGAAACAAGGCCGGATCTCGTGCTGTCGGGCGTCAACAAGGGCCGCAACGTCGCCGAGGACGTCGTTTACTCCGGCACCATCGCGGGCGCCCTGGAAGGCACCATTCTGGGATTGCCGTCGTTCGCGCTGAGCCAGGAATTCAGCCTGGAGACGCGCGACAAGCCGCTGTGGGAAACCGCGGTGAAGTTCGGCCCGCAAATCCTGCGCAAGGTGATCGCCGCCGGCGTGCCGAAGAACACCGTGATCAACGTCAACTTCCCGGCCTGTGCGCCTGAGGAGGTGAGAGGCGTGCGCGTGACCCGGCAGGGCAAGCGTAACCTCGGCTTTCTCAAGGTCGACCAGCGCCGCGACGGCCGCGGCAATCCCTACTTCTGGATCGGTTTCGAACGCGCGGCCATGCTGGACACGCCGGCCGAAGGCACCGACCTTGCCGCATTGGCGGCGCGCTATGTTTCGGTGACCCCGCTGCGGCTCGACCGCACCGACGAAGCATTTTCGGAAGCGCTGACCGCGACGCTGAAATAGCGGCG
>NZ_JAUYAN010000041.1 GCF_030693485.1 Bradyrhizobium sp.
TGCGACCGGCACCAGCCACAGCGTCAGCCAGACCGCGCTGACTTTCAGCGCGCGGGGAAGGCTGGCGCGGACATGGTCGGGCACGACGTCGCCGAGCATGCTGTCGACCGCCGCCGAACCCTTGCCGCCGCCGTGCTCGACCGCGGCAAATTCGCTGCGTCCGCTTCGGGCGCCGAAAAATCCGACCACGCCGGCGGCAATGATGATGGCCGGGAAAGGCACGTTGAAGAAGAAGATCGCGACGAAGGCGATGGCCGCGAGCGCAACCATGATGCGGTTGCGCAGCGCGCGCTTGCCGACGCGGACCACGGCCTGGATCACGATCGCCAGCACCGCGGCCTTTAGCCCGAAGAACAGCGCCTCGACATATCCGACCTGGCCGTACGCGGCATAGATGTAGCTCAGCCCCATGATGGCGATGACGCCGGGCAGAATGAACAGGCCGCCGGCCATGATGCCGCCGGCGGTCCGGTGCAGCAGCCAACCGATATAGGTGGCGAGCTGCTGCGCCTCGGGTCCGGGCAGCAGCATGCAGTAGTTCAGCGCATGCAGGAACCGGCTTTCGGAAATCCAGTTCTTTTCCTCGACCAGGATGAGATGCATCACCGCGATCTGTCCGGCCGGGCCGCCGAAACTCAGGACGGCAATCCGCAGCCAGACCCGAAAGGCTTCACCGAAGCTGATGCCGTGGCCGGCATCCGCTCCGGAGGTTTTCTCAGCCGCCACGATATCGCTCATGGCTTTGCCTTGTTAGTGGGCCAGTTATGGGTTTCGCCCGAGGCATCGCGGCACCAGCGATAGAACGCGTCATACAGCACGATGCCGGCCTCGAGCTGCGCGAGATCGTCATCATACATCCGCGACAGCCCGAGCGATGCCGCCAGCAACCCCGGCGCTTCCGGTGAGAGGTCGAGCCTGCCGGTGTCGGCGGCGCGCACCATGGTCGCCAGCCGCAACAGAGGCGGGGTCGCGAGGCCGAATTCCTCGACCATGACGTCGAAGGTGCAGAGGTCGCCGCGATGGCTCCAGAACACGTTTTCGATATCGAACGGGACGGCGGCAAAACGCTCGCCGACCGCGACCACCTCGGACGGCGCCACGAACAGAAACACCGCGTTGGGATCGACGAACCTGCGGATCAGCCAGGGGCAGGCGATGCGGTCGATCTTCGGCCGCGCCCGGGTGACCCAGATGGTGCGGCCTTGGGCATCGCGTGCCGGCAGCTTGGCTGCCGGCACCAAAGGCAGCTTGGCGGTCTTCCAGCCCTCGAAACCATCTTCAAGGGCTTCGGCCGAAACTCCCTCGTGTCTCAGCCAGGCCGCGGCGCCCTCGGAAAGTTTCAAGCCGCGCTGGCAGATCACGATGGCCGGGCGTCCGGAAAATTCCCCGCCCCAATCGGCGGCTTGCAGGTGGCTTCGCCTGATCGCACCGGGAATCAGCCGGGGATCGGCGGCAAAATCGTCGTCGGTACGGACGTCGATCAAGGCAGGGGTGTTCGCGGTGCCGATCAGGCGTGCGAGTTTGTCAGCAGATATCGTTGTGAAGGATGACATGAATGCGCCCTCGTGAGAGATACGGGACGCGATACTTGGGCCTGACGCCTCGTGGGGAGATCGCAAAAATCCCCATGCCGCTATTACAGCCAAACCGGTGACGGCTGTCAATGTGCGTAACGCCGAATGTACCCAACGCCAAAGGGCGGCGGTCAAGGTGACTTGCCTTGCCGAGCAGTGTGCGCCGCGGGGCTACAAATTTATCCCGAATCTCGCCAGTGCCCAGGCCGTGACAAAATAAAGCACGACGGTCAGCGCGCAGCCTGCGCCCAGCGCCGGCCAAAAACCAACCCCGGCCCGCAGCAGCGCCGGCATCACCAGGAACATGGGAAGCGAAGGCAGCACGTACCAGAAGGTTGCCTCGGCATGACCGGCAATGCGCTCGATATCCCGGGTGTCGCGCCAAAGCCAGAGAATGCCCAGCAGGGACACCAGAGGGAGGGAAACGACCAGCGCGCCGAAGGCCGGACTGCGCTTGGCAATTTCGGACACTGCGGCAATGATGATGCCCGACAACAGAATTTTGATGATGAAGTAGGCCATGGCACAATCATTTCCCCGAGGACGATATGCCTGCGCGACGCCGTTGGGCAAGATGCCACAGGTCGGGGCGGCGGGACAGCGGAGATCACAATGGGTGAATGGACCGGAGTGGCGATCGCACTGGTCTCAAGCTGCCTTGGCGGCACCGCGGCCGCGATCACCCGCTATCTCGTCGGCAGCACCGATCCGATCACGCTTGCGATCCTGCGCTGGGGAATAGGTTTTGTTTGCCTGCTGCCGGTCGCGCTGCTGCTCGGCATAAAATGGCCGTCGCGCCGCGATTGGCCGGCCGTGGCACTCTTGGGGCTTTGCTTCTTCGGATTGTTTTTCGTGCTCTATAACATCGCGATCGGTTTTACGACGGCCGCGCGCGCCAGCCTCGCGCTGGCGACGCTGCCGTTGCATACCATGGTGGTCGGAGCGCTGCTCGGGATCGAGCCACTGACCAAACGCAAGACAACCGGCGTCTGCATCGCCGTGTTCGGCGTCGCCGCAGCGCTCGCCTCCGGTCTTGCGGCAGCGCCGCCGGGCGCATGGCGCGGCGAACTCATCATGACTGGTGCCGTGATGTGCATGGCGTTCTACAATGTCTGGTCGCGCCCTTTCATCCAGCGCTCGAGCGCGCTCGGTTTCCTGACCGTCGGCATGGGGGCGGGCGCCGCCGGATTGATCCTGGTCGGCTCGCTCACCGGCAGTGTCGCGGTGTTGGCCAGCCTGAGCACGCCGCAATGGATAGCGGGCATCTATCTTGGCGTCGGCGGCGGCGCGCTCGCCTTCATCCTGTGGGTGCTGGCGCTGCAGCGCGCGTCGCCGACCCGCGTCGCCAACACCATGACGGTTAACCCGGTGGCGGCGGCATTGCTCGCCACCCAGCTCGTCGGCGAACCCATCACCGCCAACCTGGTGCTTGGCCTCATCGCCGTCTTTGCCGGGATATGGATCGCCACGATGGAGGGGGCAAGGCGTAACTCTGCAGGTCCTTCGGGTTCAATTTGATCGCGTCATCACCGCGCCGCTGTTTTGGCGAGCCCACGGTTGATGTGAAACCGGTCCGGTGTGGCTGTGCACGAAGTCTTCGACATGCCCCGGCACAACGGTGCCCTCGATGTCGCAGCGGGTCTGGATCTCTACAGCGATCTCCCTGGAGATATCCCGCGACCAATGTTCGAGGGTGTTGTAGGCGGTCACGCGGACCGGGTCGTGAAACTGCCCGGCGAGGAGGTCCGCGACGATGGTTTCGGTGTCGGTCCGCTCGATCTCGATTTCGCAGTAAACCGCCCCCTGCCGGCCCTGGCGGTCGACGACGAGGTAGATGGTCTGATCCGCCCCATAGGGCACTTTCCAGCCAGTTCTTGGCATCGGCAATCTCCACCGCGGCGGCTTGGGACTACTAAGCGGCTGGAGGCATTTTGTTCCGGCTTCCGGAACTCAAATTTGCGGTGGCGGTGTGACGACCGCGATCTCGATCAGGAAATCCGGGCCGGTCACGATCCGAAAATCAGTTGCGCGGGGCGGACACCGGCGGAGGTCCCAGCCCGCTGGGCTTCTTCGGCGCCAGGCTGCCGGCGTAGAACGACGATCCCGCCACCAGGACGAGAGCCAGGAAATAAACCGCATAGGATTGCGGCGGCGTGATCGCCCACCTTACCAAACGTCGGATCGCCGCTGCCCGGCCGGCTTCGTTTTCCATGCGGTGGTTCTGCGCGAAACGGCGCGGGATGGGAAGGGGCCATGATCGCGGCTTCATACCCGCGGCGTGGAGGTTCGGGACCAATAGAGCGCCACCGGACCGAGCAGAATGCCCGCCGCCAGAACCGAGAACGCCGCCATCCAGGCGGTGGCGCTGAGCGGCCCGCCGGCGAGGTCAAGGGCGACGCCGACGCCCCAGGCGCCGAGCGCCGACAGGCTGAAGCCGACGGTGGAATGCGCCGCCATCGTCGCCCCGCGATAGTCGGGATGCGCCGCCATCGACATGCCCGAGGTCAATGCGCCGGAGTCCGCCGGCACCGTGATGGCATAGACCAGCATCAGCGGCAGCAACAGCAGGGGCGACTGGTCCGAAAATACCCCGATCAGCAGCGCCACCACAGCGGAGCTCAGCATCACGGCCGTGATGGCGCGATGCCGGCCGAACTTCAGCGCCAGTTCATTGCCGAGAATGCTGGCGGGCATCGCCAGCAGCGAAAACACCACGCTGACGACGATGGGTGAAAAGAAGGAAGACTGACCGTTTCTGGCGATCACGAACGTCCAGAACGCGACCAGCCAGGTCCGGATGCCGTAGAGCTCGAAGCAATGCGCGCCATAACCGAGCACGAACCCCATCGCCCTGGTGTTGCGGAACACCGGCGCGAAATCCAGCAAACGTCCCTGCGCCGGCCTGGGTGTGACCGGGCGCAACAGCAGGCAGACCCCCAGCATCACCACTGGACCGAGCGCGGTCACATAGAATGCGCTGCGCCAGCCAAAACTGTCCGCGACCAGTTGCGAGACCAGGAACGACAGGCCGACGCCGAACGAGAAGCTGGAGGTGTAGAACGTGATGGCACGGGATGAATCGCCGGGCGCGAGGCGGTCGGTCAGCGCCTTGAGGCCGGGCATGTAGGCGCCGGCAAAGCCGATGCCGGCGATGGCGTTGAACAATGCGCCCGACCAGAGGCCGGTGGCGAACAGTCCGAACAGCAGCGTGCCGAGCGCGCTGACCAGCGAGCCCGCGATCAGGATCTTGCGGGCATCGATCCGGTCGGTCAGCGTCGCCAGCACCGGCACGGCCAGCATGTAGCCGGCGGCCCCGGAGCCCGCCAGCAGGCCGGCCTGCGCGCCGCTCAATTGCCATTCCGGAATCAGGAACGCGGCGAGAATGGACGGCACCACGACATGCGGAAGCAGGCTGCCGAGCTGCCCCAGGCACATCGCGACGATGACGGATCGGCCCTCTAGCGGAATTTTATTCACCTGTCTCCGTTTGGGCCGCGCTAGCCGCAGCCGCATCCGGCTTTTCCTTGTTGCCTGGCATTTGCGTCGTCGATGCAGCAGGCGTCAACAGCCGATGGCGCCGGTCCGCCGCAGCACTGGCGTGCGCCGGGTGCATCGGCGCGGCTGCAGACGCCGGTTTCCGGCAGCACCAGTTCGACACGCGCCGCGGCCTCATGGTCGCCGGCGAGTTCGGCTGATATCGAGCGCACCTGCTCGTAACCGGTCAGCATCAGGAAGGTCGGCGCGCGCCCGTAGGACTTCATGCCGGCGAAATAAAAGCCGGGCTCGGCCTGCGCCAGCTCGCGCGCGCCGTGCGGCCGCACGGTACCGCAGCTATGCTCGTTTGGATCGATCAAGGGCGCCAGCTCGACCGGGCATTCGATGGCGGGATCGAGCTGGATGCGCAGTTCGCGCACGAAATCCAGATCCGGCCGGAAGCCGGTCGCCACGATCAGCTGGTCGACGACAACCTGACGGCAGCAATTACCGCCACCGGTGGCGACGGTGAGGCGAGGGCCATCGGCACCAAGATGCGAAACCCGGAATTCGCTCTCCACGGTGATCTGGCCCGCCGCGACCAGCGCGGCAAAGGCGGTGCCGAGTTCGCCGCGCGCGGCGAGCTTGTCGTTGGCGCCACCGCCAAAAGCCTTGGCGGGATCGTTGCCGCGCAGCAGCCAGACTGGCCTGGTTCCCGGTACCTCGGACGCGAGCCGGGCGAGGTCGGTCAGCGTGCCGATCGCGGAATGGCCGGCGCCGAGCACTGCGACGGTCTTGCCGGCATAACGCGCGCGATCCTTGCCCAGCACGTCGGGCATGCCATACGCGATCCTGTCCGCCGCCTGCGACTCGCCGATCGCGGGCAAGCCGTTGGCGCCCGCCGGATTGGGCGAATGCCAGGTGCCGGATGCATCGATCACGGCATCGGCGCGCATGCTTTTGGGACCTTGTCCATTCTGGTAGCGCAGCTCGAAGGGGGCGGTTTCCCGGCCCTTGCTCTTGAGCTTGTCGAAGCCGACGCGGCTGATGTCGGTGACGCGGCTCGAGGTGTAGATGTGGCTCGCCAGCGCGGTCTTGTTCGCGAGCGGTTCGAGATAGCGCTCCACCAGTTCATTGCCGGTCGGATACTGCTCGGGCTCGGGAGAATTCCAGCCGGTTGCGGCGAGCAGGCGTTCCGCGGCGCGGTCGACATTGTATTCCCACGGCGAGAACAGCTGCACGTGGCCCCATTGCCGCACCGAATGTCCGACGTCGCCGCCGGCTTCCAGCACGATCGGCTTCAGCCCGCGCTCCAGCACATGCGCGGCTGCGGCAAGGCCGACCGGGCCGGCTCCGATGATTGCGACGGTCGTGGTCTGGGTCATCCTATTCTCCTGTCAAACTAGAAGTATCGAAATAGGTGGCCGCAGCAAACTATGCGGCTGTCTTTGCGCCTGAGCATTCGGCGACACCGGTGCAGCATTCGGCGACCAGAAAATCCAGCAGTCCCCGCATCACGTCATAGTTGGCATGACACACCAGCGTCGTTGCCTCCCGCACCTGGCTGATCAGGCCGACCACCATCAGCGTCTTGATGTGATGGGAGAGGGTGGAGGGCGCGATCTTCAATTTGTCCTGCAGCCGGCCGACCGGCATTCCGGCGTCCCCCGCGCGAACCAGCGCGCGGTAGATTTTCAGCCGGGTCGGATTGCCGAGGGCTTCCAGATGTGCGGCGGCGTCATCGATTTTCATGATCGCAGAATGTCAGACGGTGGGATTGTTGTCAACCATATTTCTAGTAAGATGGAAATAATGGGTCGGTTGCTGTCGAATTCAGGGGCGCACTCAGGTGGGAGAAAGTCTTTCTTCGGCAGGCAACAGATACGTGATCAACCAGCACAACAGCAGCATCACAGCCGAGCCAACAAGACATCCGGTAATGCCGGCAAATTGGTAGAGGACGCCTGAAAGCGTAATGCCCAGCAGCCGTCCGGCGGCGTTCGCCGCGTAATAAAATCCGACGTCTTCAGCGGCTTTTTCGGATCCGGCATAGGCCAGGATCAAATAGGAGTGCAGCGAGGAATTCACCGCGAACGGCAAACCGAACAGCGCCAGTCCGATCACCAATACGAGATCGGGGCGGCCGACAACGGTGGTCTGCATGATGACGACCAGCGCGATCGGCACCGCGGCGAGCACCGCCGCCCAGAGGCGGGCGGCCGGCACCTCGCGGCTCAAGCCGTCCGGGCTGCGGCTGACGAGCAGGGGCGCGATGGCCTGCACGCCGCCATAGGCGATCGTCCAGGCCGCGAGAAACCCGCCGACTTCGAGGAAGCGCCAGCCATTGGCGTAGAGAAAAACCGGCAGCCCGACGACGAACCAGACATCGCGAGCGCCGAACATGAAGATGCGCGCGGCGGCGAGCAGGTTCACGCCGCGCGACTTGCCGAACAGTTCGCGGATGGTTTTCGAGGATTTGGCCTTGCCGAGCTGCGAGGGCAGCAGAAGCAGCCCCGCGAAAAAGATCACGCCGAGCAGTGCTGCCATCATCCACAGCGCGGGCGCGAAGCCGGCAAGGTCCAGCAACAGGCCGCCGATGAAAAACCCGATGCCCTTCATCGCGTTTTTTGAACCGGTGAACCATGCGACCCATCGGAATAGCTGCCCGCTGCCTTCAGCGGACGTTGCCTTGATCGCGGATTTGGATGCGGTCTTGGTCAAATCCTTGGCGACGCCGGCGATGCCCTGGGCGATCACGACCCACGCCACCGATGCCGCGGCTCCCCAACCGGGATCGAGCGCCGACAGCATAAGCAAGCCGGCGATCTGCAGCATCTGCCCGATCGCGAGCATGCGGGGAATGCCGAAGCGCGATGCGAAGTAGCCGCCGGCGAGGTTGGCTGCAATGCCCGCCGCCTCATAAAGCAGAAACAGGAAGGCCAGCGTGAACGGGGTATATCCCAGCCGGAAAAAGTGGAACAGGACCAGCATCCGCAACGCGCCGTCAACCAGCGTAAAGCCCCAATAGGACGCGGTGACGATGAGGTAGTTTCGGACCATGGATCTAGACGCCCGCGAGGTGGACGATGTTGGCGAGGTCCACCATCCGGCAGGCGTACCCGACTTCGTTGTCATACCAGGCGTAGACCTTGAGCAATGTCTCGTCCGTCACCATCGTGCTCAAGGCGTCCACGATCGAGCTGCGCGGATCGTTGTTGTAGTCGGCCGAGACCAGTGCCCGGATTTCCAGCCCCAGGATGCCCGCCAACACGCTTTCCGAGGCGGATTTGAACAGCTGATTGACCTCCTCGACCGTGGTCGGACGTTTCAGTTCGAAGACGCAATCGGTCAGGCTGGCGTTCAGCACCGGCACCCGCACGGCGTGACCGTTCAGCTTGCCCTTGAGCTCCGGATAGATCAGCGCGATGGCGGTAGCGCTTCCGGTCGTCGTGGGCTGCATCGAGAGCATGGCCGACCGTGCGCGGCGAAGATCCTTGTGCGGGGCGTCGACGACGACATTGGTGTTGGTCGGGTTATGGATCGTCGTGATCTGCCCGTGGCGGATTCCGATCGCCTCATGGATGACCTTGACGACCGGCGCCAGGCAGTTCGTCGTGCAGGATGCCGCCGTCAGCAGCCGATGCCGGGCCGGATCGTAGAGCTGGTCGTTGACGCCGACGACGATGTTGAGGGCCGCTTCGTCCTTGACGGGGGCAGCCACGATCACCCGTTTGACGCCGCGGTCGAAATAGGCCTGCAGTTGATCCGGCTTCAGGAATTTTCCGGTGCATTCCAGCACGACGTCGCAGCCGAGATCGCCCCAGGCGATGTCGCCGGGACTGGCTTGTTCGCTGAAGCCGATGCGCTGCTTGCCGATCGCAACGACGCCTTCGGAATCGACCGCGACGGGCTCGTGCCAGCGTCCGTGAAGGCTGTCGAATTCGAGCAGATGCGCGGTCGCGGCGATGCCGCCCTTCAGCTCGTTGATATGCACGACCTCCAGCCGGTTGCCGGCGCGTGGGTCGCTGTCGGGACGATGGATGCCGCCGAGCGCCGCGCGCAACGCGAGCCTGCCGATGCGGCCCATGCCGTTGATGCCAACTTTCATGGAAATTCCTTAGGGCGCTACACGCGTGGTATCGCCGATCTCGTCGAGGCGGGCCTTGACCGCCATGCGGTCCAGCGAGTCGAACGGCAGGCTGGTGAAAATCTCGATGCGGCGCCGGATCATCGCGTAGAGTTCATTCAGAAGCGTGGTGCGCTCGGTCGGCGATCCCGTGAACTGCGCCGGATCGGGCAGCGGCCAGGCGCCGGTAACGAACTGATTGCCGAAATCGGGACAAAACTGACCGTTGGGTGCGTCGCAGAGCGCGATGATGAAGTCCATCCGGGGCGCGTCAGGTCCCCTGAACTCGTCCCATGATTTGGAGTGCAGGTGCGACACGTCGTGCCCGAGGGCTGTCAGCCGCTCGATCACCTCCGGAACCGGTTCCCTGGCCGGATTCGATCCGGCGGAATAGGCCCGAAAGCGGCCACGGCCGATCTTCTCGAGCAGGGTTTCGGCGATGATCGACCGGGCGGAATTCTGCGTGCACAGGAACAGGACATTGAACGCGGGCGTCATGAATGTCTCCGTCGGTTCCGTGGCGAGGATTCGGGATGGCAGATCGAATGCGTCCCCGCACAGATCCGGGCGGCCGTTGCAGCAGTCCTGCGAGAGAAATTCGAGCAGGCCCCTGAAGCCGGTGACGTCGGCCCGATAGTTCATCGAGCGGCCGTCTTTCTCGGCCGAAATCAAGCCCGCGCGGCTGAGAATGCCGAGATGTGTCGACATCGTGTTGTGCGGCACCTCGCAAAGCCGGGCGATCTCGCCGGCAGGCAGACTTTGCGGGTGGACCGCGAGCAGATGACGAACCGCAGCGAGGCGGGTCGGCTGCGCCAGCGATCCGAAGCCGTCGATGGCGATCGCTTCTCGATTACTTCCGTCCATCTGCGTTTTCCAAAAAGAGGAGGATTCTTGATTTACGTCGATATAGATGGACGCATTGGATGACAGGGACATGACAAAATCGAGAGAATGGAGGTCAAATACCGCCAATATCGCCAATTATTAATTCCATCTGTCGAGATGTAAAGACATGTTGTGGAAAGCCTGGCCAATTTCCACTATTCACGAACCTGATTGGATGCGGCCGATAAAAGTCGGGTAATGGGGGATCGCGACTGATGCCCGGAATGCAGGAACCAGGATGAATCTGTTCGAACGATATCTCTCGCTGTGGGTCGCGCTGTGCATCGTTGCGGGCGTAGGCCTCGGGCATCTTGTGCCCGGTGCGTTTGCCACAATTGCCGGCGCGGAGGTCGCGCGGGTCAATCTGCCGGTAGCCGGGCTGGTCTGGCTGATGATCATCCCGATGCTGCTGAAGATCGACTTCGGTGCGCTCGGCCAAGTGCGCGAGCACTGGCGCGGCGTCGGCGTCACCCTGTTCATCAACTGGGCGGTCAAGCCGTTCTCGATGGCGCTGTTGGGTTCGCTGTTCATCGGCCATCTGTTCGCGCCGCTGCTGCCGTCTGCACAAATTCCGTCCTATATCGCCGGCCTCATCCTGCTGGCCGCAGCGCCTTGCACTGCCATGGTGTTCGTCTGGTCGAACCTGTGCGAGGGCGAGCCGCATTTCACGCTGAGCCAGGTCGCGCTCAATGACGTCATCATGGTGTTTGCCTTCGCACCGCTGGTCGGACTGCTGCTCGGCGTCGCCTCGATCGCGGTGCCGTGGGCCACGCTGCTGATCTCGGTGGTGCTCTATATCGTGGTGCCCGTCATCATCGCGCAGCTATGGCGGCGCGTATTGCTGGCAAGCGGGCCGGCGGCGTTGCAGAAGACCCAGCACAGGCTGCAGCCAGTGTCGCTGCTTGCCCTCCTGACCACGCTGGTGCTGCTGTTCGGTTTCCAGGGCGAGCAGATCATCGCACAGCCCCTGGTGATCGTTCTGCTGGCGGTACCAATCCTGATTCAGGTCTATCTCAATGCGGGGCTGGCCTATTGGCTGAGCCGGCGTTTTGGCGTGGCCTGGTGTGTCGCCGCTCCGGCGGCGCTGATCGGCGCCAGCAACTTCTTCGAACTCGCGGTCGCCGCCGCCATCGGCCTGTTCGGCCTCAATTCCGGCGCAGCGCTGGCCACCGTGGTCGGCGTGCTGGTCGAGGTGCCCGTGATGCTGTCGGTGGTCTATCTGGTGAAGGCTTCACGGGGCTGGTACGAGGCCGGCGGCGGCGCCGCCGCGGCGGTCAAGAATGAAGCGCAAGCTTGATACGATGCATCACAATCTATGATTGCCCGATCTTCGGAGCAGGCGTCGCCAGTTTGGGCTCTCAGCACGCCCGCAGCGCTTCCGGCCCGTCGCCGACCATGGCCGGCTGCCGCGCCAGCGACACCGCCGGCGACAGCAGGATC
The DNA here is from genome assembly GCF_030693485.1 of Bradyrhizobium sp. Lineage (GTDB taxonomy): Bacteria > Pseudomonadota > Alphaproteobacteria > Rhizobiales > Xanthobacteraceae > Bradyrhizobium. Next base: position 11,500 of record NZ_JAUYAN010000041.1, read on the forward strand.
ACCAGCGCCTGGACGCCGAAGATGATCGCGGCGAGATAGAGGCAGGCCTCCGCGCCAAAAAGCCCGCCGACGAGGGCGCCGAGCGCGGAGCCGAGCGGGCGCGCGCCATAGCTCATGATGTTGATCGCGGAGACCCTGCCCAGCAGTGACGGCGGCGTCACCGACTGCCGTAGGGTGGTGGTCGAGATCACCCACAGGATCGGGCCGGCGCCGAGCAAAAAGAAGCTCAAACCCGCCAGTGATGGCGACGGGACATAGGTGGTGAGCGCCATCACCCAGGCGGCGACGAAGCCCGTGACCGGTCCGAGCCCGATCACGGTGCCGAAGGCGAGGCGGCGCATCAGTCGCGTCGCCAGCAGCGCGCCGCACACCATGCCGGCGCCGTACATCCCGAGCGTGAGGCCGATTCCGATCGCCGACAATCCGAGACGGCGCACCGCATAGGGCACGAACACCGCCAGCAGCAGGAACGACGCGGTGTTGAAGATGAACTGGGTGATGAACACCGGCCGCAGCAGCGGATGATGCAGCACGAACGCGGCGCCCTCCTTGATCTCCTGCAGCGGATGGCGGCGCGTCGCCGGCGAACGGACCGGTTCATGGATGCCCGACAGCAGCCCCACGGCGATCACGGAGAGCGCTGCGGCCACGCCGAAGGCGGTGGCCGCACCCGTCCATCCCACCAGTACGCCACCCAGCGCAGGGCCGCTGGCGAACGCCACGGTGCGCGCCAACTCGATCCGCGCATTGGCCGCGGGCAAGACGTCAGGCGTCACCAGCGATGGCACCAGCGCCGGCGCCGCCACGCTGTAGGCGACGGTGCCGCAGACCGCGACGAAGCCGAGCAGGGCCAGCAGCGGCAGCGTCAGCCCATCCAGCCAGATCAGCACGAGAATGGCGGCCAGCGCTCCCGCGCGCAGGCCTTCGGCGCCCGCCATCAGCCGGCGCCGCGAGATGCGGTCGGCGAGCAGACCGGCGGGGATCGCGAACAGGATGAACGGCAGCGTCAGTGCGGTCTGCAGCAGCCCGGTCTGGCCTTCGCCGACCCCGAGCATGATGACGGCAACGATGGGCGCCGCCACCAGCGCGATCTGCTCGGCCGATTGCGCCGCCAGGTTGGACCAGGCCAGCCGGTTGAAGGTTTTCGGCAAGCGAGGCGCGTGGTGGATCACAGTCATGGCGTGGCTTCCCGGCAAATCGGCAGGCTGCCACTGTCTCGTGCCCAGGTCGTCCAGGCCACCCGTTTCCCGATAACCCGATCGCTGTGCTATTCCTCGACCAGAAATCAGAATGCCGGAGGAGAAGCGCGTGGCAAGACTGCCGTTGATCGACCCGGAAACCACCACCGGAGACGTCCGCGCATCCTTCGACAGGATGCCGGTGAAGCTGAACATCTTTCGCATGATGGCGCACGCCGAGGCCAACATGATCCCGGCGATGCGGCTCGGCAATTCCATCCTGCACAAGCAGAAGCTCAGTGCGGTGAACCGCGAATTGCTGATCCTTGAGGTCGCGCAACTGGAAGGCGGCGCCTATGAATGGCGCCAGCATGTGCCGATCGCGCTCGGCGTCGGCGTCTCCCAGTCCCAGATCGACGCGCTGGCGCGCGGCGACCATGGCGATGAAGCCTTCAACGTGGCGGAACGGGCGCTGCTGGCCTTCGGCCGTGAGGTCACCGAAAACGTGCGGGTACCGGAACCGGTTTTCGCAGGCATGCGCCAGCATTTCAGCGAACAGGAAATCGTCGAGACCATCGTCGCCATCGGGTTCTACATGATGATGGCGCGCCTCACCGAAGCGACCGAGACCGATCTCGATCCGGCCGCCGGCATGCGGGTCTATGACGGCGGCAAGCCGCGGAGCGCTTGAGCGCAACGCTGGAATGTAACGGCGGAGCGAAAAGCATGAGCCTATTGTTCGGCAAGGTGTGCCAGAACGGCTATGTCGTTCGCGACATCGAGAAGGCGATGAAGTTCTGGATCGAGGTGATTCGCGTCGGCCCGTTCTTCTACATCCCCAGGGTTAAGACCGACTGGTTTCGCTATCGCGGCGTCGATTCGGCCGTCGAGATGAGCATCGCGCTGGCCAATTCCGGCGACCTGCAGATCGAACTGATCCAGCAGCGCAACGACGCGCCCTCGATGTATCTCGACCACCTGGATGCCCACGGCGAGGGCATGCAGCACATGTCGTACTGGAGCAACGACTATCAGGCGCTTTACGACCGCGCCATTGCCGCAGGTTTCACCGTCGGCCATGAAGGACAGATCGGCGGCGCGCAGGGGCGGTTCGCCTATTTCGAAAGTGCGGGACATCCGGGGACGGTGATCGAGATCTCCGACATCAGCGGCGGCAAGGGCCGCTTCTTCGGCCACATCAGGAAAGCCGCCGCCAACTGGGACGGCAGCGAGCCGGTGCGGATGATCGAGAGCTAGACAATGCGTATGGCACCTAATCCTGCGGCTCGGAAAACACCTCGCCTGACGCGTCGATGCGCAGCCAGCCGGAGGGTGCGAGGCGCTGCTGTGGCAGGAAGCGGCCCTTGTAGTCCATCTTCCTGGAGCCTTCGATCCAGTAGCCGAGATAGACGTAAGGCAATCCCAGCCGGCGGGCGCGCGCGATGTGGTCGAGGATCATGAAGGTGCCGAGCGAGCGGCTTTCCTCCGATGGTTCGAAGAACGAATACACCATCGATAGCCCGTCGCTGAGCACGTCGGTCAGCGCCACCGCCACCAGTTCCTGGCCGCGGCCGGTGATGCCGGTATCGATGCCGCGCTTGCGGTATTCGATGATGCGGGTTTCGACGTGGCTGTCCTCCACCATCATGGCGTAGTCCAGCACGGTCATGTCGGCCATGCCGCCATGGCGGTGCCGCGCATCAAGATAGGCGCGAAACACGGAATATTGTTCCGAGGTCGGCACCGCGCTGCGCTGTTCGCCGGTGATGTCGGCGTTGCGGGCCGCGATCTTGCGGAAATTGCGCGAGGGGCGGAACTCGTTGGCGACCACGCGGACCGACACGCAGGCGCGGCACTGGTCGCAGGCGGGGCGGTAGGCGATCGACTGGCTGCGCCTGAAGCCACCATGGGTGAGCAGATCGTTGAGATCGCCCGCCTTGTCGCCGACCAGATGCGTGAACACCTTGCGTTCGTGCCGGCCCGGCAAATAGGGGCAGGGCGACGGCGCCGTCAGGTAGAATTGCGGGGTGTCACGGGAGTGCTGGGTCACGTTGTGTCGTCGGGCCTCCGAAGGCGAAGCAGCCTAGTATAGCATTTTCAAGCGAAGTGGGTACCGGTTCGCGTGAAGAAAACGCGTCAAAATACCAACGCAATTCGGCTCCGATTCAATCGGCGCCGAACAAGAGCATCGCGCCGCGGAGGCTAACGGTCAATCAATTTGCAGGGTCAAAATGTCCTGGCGTGCTGGGCTATTTGGGTCCGGACCGAGCTGTTCATCACCACGGTCCCCAGCACGATGTCGTGCAGCAGCCGGCGGCGGCCATTGAACAGGCCGACCAGCAGCACGAACGGGGTCAGGAACGAGATCGAAATCCAGAACAGCACCGCATGCATGGCTCCCAGAACAAAATAACCCGGCGCGCCGTACCAGGTGCGCAGTTCCAGATCCATCACACGCATGCCCAGCGTGGCCGAATGCGGCCCGCCAATCGATGCGCCGTAATAAACGATCGCCCAGACCACGGTTGCCGGCCAGGCCAGCCAGAACAGCATCCAGCCGAGCCCGAGGGTGATGACGCCGAACACCGCGATGAACAGGTAGCCCAGAATCACCGGGACGGTCAGCACCACGAGGTCGATCAGGAACGCGAACACCCGCCGCGTCAGCACGCCGCGAAACAATTCCGGCTGCTGCTCGGGATCGAAAGCATGGGGCTGCACCCCCGGGGAGTTGCGCCAGGCGCCGCCGCCAGTGTTGCCCGAATCGCTGTGAGTCATGGTCAGTCCTCCAGACCGTGCATTCCCGCAACTGCAGATGGGAACCGGCGGCGTGCGCGCAAGAGCCGGGCGGGTTACGAAACTGCAATAATCAGTCGATTCCGCGACGGGTGCCCATCACCCCCGTCATTGCGAGGAGCGCTCTTGTCCGCCGAAGCCCGCCTTCGGGCGAAGGCGGATGCGACGAAGCAATCCCATCCAATCCAACTTCCTTCGTTGCCGCGCGATGGATTGCTTCGCGGAGCCTGTCATCGGGCGGCGCTTCGCGCCGACCCGTTGGCTCGCAATGACGGGTAGGGGTCCTACCCCTGCTGCTTCAGCTTCTCCGCCGCCTGCGGCGCGAAATACGTCAAAATGCCGTCGGCGCCGGCGCGCTTGAAGCCGAGCAGGCTTTCCATCATCGCGCGCTCGCCGTCGATCCAGCCGTTATTGGCGGCGGCCGCGATCATCGCGTATTCGCCGGACACCTGGTAGACGAAGGTCGGCATCGCGAAGGTGTCCTTCACCCGCCGCACGATGTCGAGATAGGGCATCCCGGGCTTCACCATCACCATGTCGGCGCCCTCGGCGATGTCGAGTTCGACCTCGCGCAGCGCCTCGTCGGAATTGGCGGAGTCCATCTGGTAGGTGCGCTTGTCGCCGGTCAGCGCCTTCGCCGAACCGATGGCGTCGCGGAACGGGCCGTAGAAGGCGGAGGCGTATTTCGCCGCATAGGACATGATCTGCACGTCGAGGAAGCCGGCGTCGTCGAGCCCCTCGCGGATGGCGCCGACGCGGCCGTCCATCATGTCGGAGGGCGCGATGATGTCGCAGCCGGCTTCGGCCTGCACCAGCGCCTGGCGCACCAGCACCGCGACCGTCTCGTCGTTGAGGATGCGGCCGTCCTGGATCAGGCCGTCATGGCCGTGGCTGGTGAAGGGATCGAGCGCCACGTCGCACAGCACGCCGAGATCGGGGAACTCCTTCTTGATGGCGCGCACCGACTGGCAGACCAGATTGTCCGAATTCAGCGCCTCGGAGCCGTGCTCGTCGCGCAGGGAAGGCTCGGTATAGGGGAACAGCGCGATGCAGGGGATATGCAGCTTCATGGCGCGCTCGGCGTCACGCACCGCCTGATCGACGCTGAGGCGGTCGACGCCCGGCATCGAGGCGACTGGAGCGCGCTTGTTGTGGCCGTCGACCACGAACAGCGGCCAGATCAGGTCATCGGCGGTCAGCACGTTCTCCCGCACCAGCCGCCGCGCCCATTCGGACTTGCGGTTGCGGCGCGGGCGCACCACGAGGTCGAGCGAGGGGGCGGCGAGGGCGGTTTCCCGCCGCGGCGCGTCGCGCATTTCGATCGGACGGCCGAATTTGATCGCCATGGTAGGGGCACTCCTGAAGGCGGCAGACTGGACTTGTTCCAATCCTAACATCTTGCCGGCCGTGCGTCATTGGCATCTTGACCTGCCGCAAATCGGCCGGCGGCTCGCCTGGCGGATTGATTTTGCCGCGCCGAGGGGTCAAGAGTCGCTCCATGAACGCGCATTTTCCTGTAACGATCGGCACTCCGCATGTCTGAAGCCCCATCGCGCGACCAGCCGCGCGACAATGCGATGTCGGTGGCGGCGATTTCGTCGGAGCGAATTGAATCCGACGACAATGCGTGGACCCGGCGGCTGGTGTTTTTCCTGCGCATCATGGCCGTCGTCTCGGTGGCCAAGGGTCTCTATCACTGGGCCCAGGTCACCGGCTTCATCGGTGGCGAGGAAGAGGCGTTCGAGAACCAGCCGATGGCGTGGCAGACCGCCACGGTTTATTTCGCCGTGATCGAACTGGTCGCCGCGGTCGGATTGTGGCTGGCGACGCCGTGGGGGGCCGTGGTGTGGCTGACCACCGTGGTATCGATGGCGGTGATCGAACTGATGTTTCCGGGAATTTACGGCGGCAGCCTGACGGTGGTGGCGCTGGAAGCGTTGATGCTGGCGGCGTATCTCGCGCTGGCATGGATGGCCGCGCGCGAACGGCCGCCATAACGCGCGAACTGCCGCAACGGTGAGAGCAAATTCGCGAGGCGTGCAGAAAAAGGCGCGCCATCGCCTAAAATTTTCGGGAATTTTCGCGGTAACTTTTGAGTCACCCTAACGGCGCGGTCACACCTGTTACGCAGTCGTTTCGAATTTGAACGGTCCTGTTCCCATATGCGACAGAACGCGCCAACGAAGCGTGAACAGGGGCTCTCCAGCGTTATCGAAAGATTGCCAAAAGCCCTTTATTAACGGGCTTAATCCGCGATTCACTGTCTTAAATTCATGATCTCTTTATTGTCTTATTTAAGCGGATCTTCAAACCGGCCCCTTACGTTGAAGCTATCAGGCGGGACACAAGTTTCGTCGAATAAGTCGATAAAAACGACAACAGGGGAAGTGTCATGATGAAAGCCGTTGCAACGGTGGCCGAAACCACCGAACGCGCTCCGGGTCAAGCTCCGGTGCAGCCGCTCTATCTCGAAGCATTGACTTTGGTGGAGCGGCTGCATCGCCGGCTGCTCGACGTGATCAAGGACGAATTCGACCGCCGCGGCCGCGCCGACATCAACTCGGTACAGGCGCTCTTGCTCTACAACATCGGCGACAAGGAACTGACCGCGGGCGAACTGCGCACGCGCGGTTACTACCTCGGCTCCAACGTCTCCTACAATCTGAAGAAGCTCGTCGAGATGGGCTTCCTCGATCATCAGCGTTCGCGCGTCGACCGCCGCTCGGTTCGCATCCGCCTCACGCCGCAGGGCCAGGAAATCCGCAAGATCGTCGACGCGCTCTATCAGAAGCACGTCAAGACGGTGGAGCAGGTCGGCGGCATCTCGAACGAGGAATTCGCGACCCTGAACAAGTCGCTGCACCGGCTCGAGCGGTTCTGGACCGACCAGATCCTGTATCGGCTCTGAGACTTATTCGACTGCGAGATCAGGCCAAGCCGGCTTCTTAAAAGACCGGCGGCAACTAGATCAAAGACTTCCCCAAGCGCATCGGCCCGGACACCCGGACCGGTGCGTTCTGTTTTTGCTGGGGTTTTTGCCGCGGCGGGCGCGGGTTTCCCGAAATGGAACTTTTTCTCCGGTTCACGCTTATTCCTCGTGACGGAGGACGAGCCATGCTGGTCGAGCGCGGATTGCAGGTGATGAATGTGGAGGTGGTCGGCGATGCCTATGCCATCGCCGCCAACTATCTGCGCCGTTCCGGCGTCATCCCCGACATTCTCGCCACCAACGACCGGCTGCTGGAAATCATCGTGACGATGTTCCAGCGCGGCGAATTCAACCGGATCCGCCTCGCCAACAATGCGATCGCGAAATTCGAAGCCAGCGCACTCATTCGATCGTAAACCCCCGGAGGATTGCATGGAACCCGCCATCGACCGCATTATGATGACTTACGATCTCTTGGTGAACCGCACCGCCGCCGCCAGCGCCGAAGCGCGCGCCAAGGTGACGGAGTATCTGATGACGCTGATGGAAGCCGGCGAGAAGGATACGCACCGGCTGACCGTGTGCGGGCTGACTTATTTGCGTGAACTCGACGGGTCGAGCGATCCGGTGAAGGCGGGGTTTACGGGGCTGTAGGGCGCACTTCGGCGCGAGACGCCTGTTTGCGTTGCTGACATCGCGCGGAGCCGATACACCTCGGGGCAATCATCACCCCGAGGAAACCTCATGCTCACCCTGCATCATCTCAACGACTCCCGCTCGCAACGTATTTTCTGGCTGCTGGAAGAACTCGGCACGCCCTATGAAATCATGCATTACCAGCGCAACGCCGAGACGCGGCTGGCGCCGCCGGAATTGACCGCGGTGCATCCGCTCGGCAAGTCGCCCGTCATCACCGATGGCGGCCTCACCATCGCGGAGTCGGGCGCGATCGTCGATTATCTCATCAGGAAGTACGGTAAGGGAGCGCTGATGCCGGCGCCCGGCAGCACCGACTACGAAGCCTACAATGAGTGGCTGCATTACTCCGAGGGCTCGGCGATGCTGCCGCTTATGCTGAACCTCTATGTGTCCCGGTTGAAAGAAGCCGGCGCTCCGTTGCATCCGCGGATCGACAGCGAGTTGAAAAATCACCTCGGCTATGTCGACGGCGCGCTGAAGGGCAGGGAATTCTTCGTCGGGACGTCGCTGAGCGGGGCGGACATCCAGATGAGCTTTGTCGGCGAAATGGCAAAAGTGTTCGACAAGCTCGCGCCGTATCCGAACCTGGCGGCGTGGCTGGCGCGGATGCATGCGCGGCCGGCGTTCCAGCGCTCGGTCGAGAAGGGCGGGGCGTACCGGTTCGCGAAATGACGCGGGGCGGGGGCGGATCCTGGCGAGCGTCGTCCCGGCCAAGTGAGCGCAGCGAACGCCGAGCCGGGATTCATACGCCGTGTCCTCTCGTGGGATGAAGGTGGCAAACACCTTCCTTTCACCTCGCGGGCCGCGGCGTATGGGCCCCGGCGTTCGCCGGGGCGACGAAAGACGGGTGAAGGTCGCTCCAGGGCGACGGTTGAGAAGCCCCCCGTCCCCACCATATCTTGCATAAATATCAGCCATGTACCGCAAGCGCTTGGCCGCCGCCGCCTGATATGGTATCCCGCCAGCGCCGCTTTCGATCGCCACACGTGACCGGCCGCACCTCAGCTAACAGGTTGCGGCGGTGGAGATATTTCGCTCATGAGCTCTTTTGCCACTAGCGCCAAGACCGCTTCCGCGCCCGACTCGTTCTTTACCGCCACCCTGGAGCAGGCCGATCCCGAGATCGCAGCCGCGATCAAGGGCGAACTCGGTCGCCAGCGTCATGAGGTCGAGCTGATCGCCTCGGAAAACATCGTCAGCCGCGCGGTGCTGGAAGCCCAGGGCTCGGTGATGACCAACAAATATGCCGAGGGCTATCCGGGCGCGCGCTATTATGGCGGCTGCGAATGGGTCGACGTTGCCGAGACGCTGGCGATCGACCGGGCCAAGAAACTGTTCGGCGCCGGCTTTGCCAATGTGCAGCCGAATTCCGGCAGCCAGATGAACCAGGCGGTGTTCCTGGCGCTGCTGCAGCCCGGCGACACCTTTATGGGCCTCGATCTCGCCGCCGGCGGCCATCTTACCCATGGCTCGCCTGTCAACATGTCCGGCAAATGGTTCAAGGCCTCGCATTACACAGTGCGGCGCGAGGACCAGATCGTCGACATGGATGCGGTCGCCAAACAGGCCGAGGAAGTGCGGCCCAAACTGATCATCGCCGGCGGCTCGGCCTATTCGCGCGCCTGGGATTTCAAGCGTTTTCGCGAGATCGCCGACTCGGTCGGCGCTTACCTCCTGGTCGACATGGCGCATTTTGCCGGCCTCGTCGCCGGTGGCGTGCATGCCTCGCCGGTGCCGCACGCCCATGTCACCACCACGACCACGCATAAATCGCTGCGCGGTCCGCGCGGCGGCCTGATCCTGTGCAATGACGAAGCGCTGGCCAAGAAGCTGAACTCGGCGATCTTCCCGGGCCTGCAGGGCGGCCCGCTGATGCATGTGATCGCGGCCAAGGCGGTTGCGTTCGCCGAAGCGCTGCGCCCGGACTTTAAAATCTACGCCAGGAACGTGGTCGAGAACGCAAAGGCCTTGGCGGAGACACTGCGCGCCCAGGGGTTCGATATTGTTTCCGGCGGCACCGACAACCATCTGATGCTGGTGGACCTGCGGCCGAAGGGCCTCAAGGGCAACGTCTCGGAAAAGGCGCTGGTCCGCGCCGCCATCACCTGCAACAAGAACGGCATCCCGTTTGATCCGGAAAAGCCGTTCGTCACCTCGGGCCTTCGCCTCGGCACCCCGGCGGCGACCACGCGCGGGTTCGGCGTCGCCGAATTCAAGCAGGTCGGCATGATGATATCGGAAGTACTCAACGCCATCGCGCAGTCGGAAACCGGCTCGGCGCCGATGGTGGAAGCCGCGATCAAGGAACGGGTCAAGGCGCTCACCGACCGCTTCCCGATCTACCAGTAAAGGTCTCAGACGGATGCGATGTCCCAGCTGCAACAGCCTCGATACGCAGGTGAAGGATTCGCGTCCGACCGAGGATTCCGCCGTGATCCGGCGGCGCAGGGTATGCGTCGCCTGCAATTTCCGCTTCACCACCTTCGAGCGGGTGCAGCTGCGCGAACTCACGGTGATCAAGCGCAACGGCCGCCGGGTGCCGTTCGACCGCGACAAGCTGGTGCGCTCGCTGCAGATTTCCTTGCGCAAGCGCCCGGTCGATCCTGAAAGGGTCGAGAAGATGGTCTCGGCGATCGTGCGCGAGCTGGAAAGCGGCGGCGAGGCCGAGATTTCATCGGAGGCGATCGGCGAGATCGTGATGGAGCATCTGCGCCAGCTCGACGACGTCGCCTATGTCCGCTTCGCCTCGGTCTATCGCAACTTTCGCGAGGCCAAGGACTTCGAGACCGTGCTCGGCGAGCTCTCCGGCGACGACGAAGCGCGGCTCGCCACGTTACGCAAATGATCTTCCGCATCCTGGAAGACCAGTACGCTCAGAAATCGAAGGATTCGAAAGCCGCCGACCAGCGCTTCATGGCGCTGGCGCTGTCGCTCGGCCGGCGCGGGCAGGGCCGCACCTGGCCCAATCCCGCGGTCGGCGCGGTGGTGGTCAGGGACGGCGTCATCGTTGGCCGCGGCTGGACCCAGCCCGGCGGCCGTCCCCATGCCGAGCCCGAGGCGCTGGCGCGTGCCGGCGAGGCCGCGCGCGGCGCAACGCTCTATGTGACGCTGGAGCCGTGCTCGCACTTTGGCAAATCGCCGCCCTGCGCCGATGCGGTGATCGCGGCCGGGATTACCCGCGTCGTGTCGGCGGTCGAGGACCCCAATCCGCAGGTGGCGGGACAAGGCCACGCCAAATTGCGCGCCGCCGGAATCATGGTCGATATCGGGCCGGGGGCTGTGGAAGCCGCGTACGATCATGCCGGGCATTTCCGGCGCGTCCGCGACAAGCGTCCCCACGTGATCCTCAAATTGGCGGTGTCTCCCGACGACAAGATCGCCGCTGCCGGCCACAAGCCGCTGGCAATCACAGGCGAAGCCGCGAAGGCGCGGGTGCATCTGCTACGCGCGCAATGCGACGCCATCCTGGTCGGGATCGGCACGGTGCTGTCGGACGATCCCGCGCTGACCTGCCGGCTGCCGGGCATGGAGGCGCGCTCGCCGGTACGGGTGGTGCTCGACCGCGCCTTGCGCATCCCCGGCACCAGCCGCCTGGTGTACTCCGCGCGCGAAACGCCGTTGTGGGTGATGACATCAAATCTGTCGGAAGCGCCCGCCGCCATGAAGCTGGGCGCGGCCGGCGCGCAGGTAATCCGCGTGCCCGTCACAACCACCCCGCCGCCCGGGCTCGATCTCGCCGCCGTGCTGCACACGCTGGCCGAAAGGGGCATCACGCGCCTGCTGGTCGAAGGCGGCGCCCGCGTCGCGTCATCCCTTGTTTCTGCCGGTCTGGTCGACGAAGTCTGGCTGTTGCGCGGTGCCCATCCGGTCGGCGCCGATGGCGTCCCCGCGCTGGAGGCATTGCCGCTCACCGCCATCACAAGGTCGCCCGCATTCAAGCTCCGTGCTAGCGAGACGCTGCAAAGCGACACAATGACCATTTACGAGCGCATCTCATGTTCACCGGCATAGTCACCGACATCGGCCAGATCGTCAGCCTCACACCCACCGCGCAGGGCCAGCTGCATCGGCTGCGCATCGCCTGCCGCTACGACCGGTCCACCATCGCCGACGGCGCCTCGATCGCCTGCAACGGCGTTTGCCTCACCGTGGTCGCCTCGGGCACAGAGGCCGACAGGACATGGTTCGATGTCGACGCCGCCGCCGAGACGCTGGCCATGACCACGGCGAAACACTGGGTTACCGGCACCAAACTCAATCTCGAGAGGGCGCTGAAGATCGGCGACGAACTCGGCGGCCATATCGTGGCCGGGCATGCCGACGGCATCGCCAGCATTATCAAGCGTGACGATCTGCCCGATATGGCGCGGTTCGAACTCTCCACCACGCGGGAACTGGCGCGCTTCATAGCCATGAAAGGCTCGGTGACGCTGGATGGTGTGTCGCTGACCGTGAATAGCGTTGCCGACGTCGCGTTTTCGGTGCTGATCATTCCGCACACGCTCGGCGTCACCACGCTGGGCGGCTGGCGCGCCGGGACCGAGGTCAATCTCGAGGTCGACCTGATGGCGCGCTACGCCGCGCGGCTGTCGGAAATGAAGTAGGCGCAGCCCTTGGCTTTGGCCGCTGCTGCGCCTAAAACCCGCACCAATCGTTGACATTCGGCGCAATCGGTATCTGTCAACGTCTTGAAACGGATGAGCAGACAATGGCGGACGCGCGGCGCGCACAGTTGAAGGACCAGACCGACATATCCGGCGCACGGGCGCTGATCGTCGAGGCGCGCTTCTATGACGACATCCAGGATGCGCTGCTGGAAGGCGCGGTCGCCGAGTTGAAGGTGGCCGGCGTCAGCCACGAGGTGATCACGGTGCCCGGTGCGCTGGAAATTCCAGCCGCCATCGCGATCGCGCTCGATGCCGCCGAGAGCAACGGCAAGCCCTATGACGCGGCGATTGCGCTCGGCTGCGTGGTGCGCGGCGACACCATCCATTTCGAGATCGTGTCGATAGAATCCTCGCGCGCGCTGATGGACCTCGCGGTGAACAGGAAGTTTCCGCTCGGCAACGGCATCATCACCGTCAACACCGACGCGCAGGCCTGGGCGCGAGCGCGCGCCAGCGAACTCAACAAGGGCGGCGACGCCGCGCGCGCGGCCTTGGCGATGCTGCGGATCAAACGCCGGCTGGCAAGGGCCTGATCATGCCAGAGAAAAAAAAGCCTGCGCCGGCCAGAGGGTCTGACAAGGGGCCCGACAAAAAGGCCAACCGGCGCGGCGCAGCGCGGCTCGCCGCGGTGCAGGCGCTTTACCAGATGGACATCGGCGGCGCCGGCCTCAATGACATCTTCGCCGAGTTCGAGAGCCACTGGCTCGGCAACGAGGTCGAGGGCGACACCTATCTGCCGGCCGAGGCCGCATTCTTCCAGGACGTCGTCGCCGGCGTGGTGCGCGATCAGGCCAGGCTCGACCCCGTGATCGACGAGGCGCTTTCCAGGGGCTGGCCGTTGAAGCGGGTCGACGCCATCTTGCGCGCGGTGTTGCGCGCCGGGGCCTACGAACTCGAGCATCGCAAGGACGTGCCCGGCCGCGTCGTGGTGTCGGAATATGTCGATGTCGCGCACGCCTTCGTCGAGTCCGAGGAGACCGGCATGGTAAACGCGGTGCTCGACCAGATCGCCCGCCAGTTTCGCGCCGACGAGTTTGCGCGGGGATAGGCCGGGATGGGCGCTCGCCGCACATTCAACTGTCATCATCCGCGAAAGCGGATGACCCAGTACGCCGCGGCTCCTCGGTCGATCGCGGGCATCTCTGGAATACTGGGTCGCCCGGTCAAGCCGGGCGATGACAGTTGTGTGTTGGGTCGCGCCGCATGACCGATCGACAGCAAGCCCCCTCCGGTGAAGACTCCCTGATCGCCCGCTACTTCCGTCCGCTCGCGACCGATCCCGGTGCGTTCGGGCTGGTGGATGACGCGGCGACCCTGCAGGCCGGCGGTGACGAGATCGTGGTGACCACCGACGCCATCGTCGAGGGCGTGCATTTTCTCCCCGATGATCCCCCTGATAGCATCGCGCGCAAGGCGCTGCGGGTGAACCTGTCCGATCTCGCTGCCAAGGGGGCGGTGCCCGCGGGTTTTGTCCTGACGCTGGCGCTGCGCACCCAGGACGATGGCTGGCTGACGCCATTCGTGCGCGCGCTGGGCGAGGATGCCAGCCTGTTCGACTGTCCGCTGCTCGGCGGCGATACGGTGTCGACGCCCGGACCGGCGATGATCTCCGTCACCGCGTTCGGGCGGGTGGCGCCGGGCAGGATGGTCCGCCGCAGCGGCGCCAAACCCGGCGACCGCATTGTCGTGACCGGGACGATCGGCGATGCCGCGCTCGGCCTCGATATCCTGAAAGGCGGCGCGGTGGCGACTGCGCTCGCGCAGGACACCGCGGCAAGCCAGCTACTGGTCGGCCGGTACCGCGAGCCGCAGCCGCGCAATGCGCTGGCGCCAGCGGTCCGCGACCATGCCAGCGCGGCCATGGATGTATCCGACGGTCTGGCGGGGGATCTCGCCAAGCTATGCGCGGCGTCCGGGGTATCCGCTGTCATCGACATCAAGAGTATCCCGTTGTCCGCGCCCGCCGCCGAATTGCTGGCGCACGGCACGGTCGGCATCGAGGCGATCGTTTCCGGCGGCGACGACTACGAGATTTTGTGTGCGATCCCGGAGGCCGGCTTCGCGGCGTTCGCGCAGGCGGCGGGGCTGGCCGGCGTGGCCGTGACCTCGATTGGAAAGATCGTCGCAGGGAAGTCCGCCCCGCGATTCCTCGACGCCGACGGCAGGGAGATCGCGCTAAAGCGATTGTCCTACAGCCATTTCTAGAATTCCCTGAAAAACCGCCGGTTCGGACGCAAATACCTGCCGAAATCGTTGGTTTTGGTCCTCCGCAGCGTTGCGCAGGGGATGCGATTTTGGCATGGTCCCGCCGATTTAAGGCCACCTCTATGGGCAGGGGCGGGCCTTCTTTTAGGCGCCCGCCGCTCCCGCGGTGTGGTGTGGGGTAGATCCAGGATCTGAGGCAAATTCAATGACAGTATTATGGGCGATTGTGCTCTGCGGAGTGCTTTCCATCGTTTACGCCATTTGGGCGACGGCATCGGTCATGAAGGCCGATGCGGGTAATCCGCGAATGCAGGAAATCGCAGCCGCGGTGCGCGAAGGCGCGCAGGCCTATCTGAAGCGTCAGTACATGACGATCGCCATCGTCGGCGCCGTGATCTTCGTGCTGCTGGCGTACTTCCTCGGCATGAAGGTCGCGATTGGCTTCCTGATCGGCGCCGTGCTGTCGGGCGCTGCCGGCTTCATCGGCATGAACGTCTCGGTCCGCGCCAATGTGCGCACCGCGCAGGCCGCCACCACCTCGCTGGCCGGCGGACTTGAACTCGCCTTCAAGGCCGGCGCCATCACCGGCATGCTGGTCGCGGGTCTGGCGCTGCTCGGCGTCACCATCTACTTCGCCTATCTCACCCAGGTCCTCGGCCTCAAGGCCAACGACCGCATCGTGGTCGATTCGCTGGTGGCGCTCGGCTTCGGCGCGTCGCTGATCTCGATCTTCGCACGTCTCGGCGGCGGCATCTTCACCAAGGGTGCTGACGTCGGCGGCGATCTCGTCGGCAAGGTCGAAGCCGGCATTCCCGAAGACGATCCGCGCAACCCGGCCACCATCGCCGACAACGTCGGCGACAATGTCGGCGATTGCGCCGGCATGGCCGCCGACCTGTTCGAGACCTATGCGGTGACCGCGGTCGCCACCATGGTGCTGGCTGCGATCTTCTTTGCGACCTCGCCGTTGCTGGTGCCGATGATGACGCTGCCGCTCGCGATCGGCGGCGTCTGCATCCTGACCTCGATCGCCGGCACCTTCTTCGTCAAGCTCGGCGCCAGCCAGTCCATCATGGGCGCGCTGTACAAGGGCCTGATCGCGACCGGCGTGCTGTCGCTGGTCGGCGTTGCCGGCGTGATCTGGTGGCTGATCGGCTTCGGTCCGCTGGCCGGCGTGAAGTACACCGGCATGGCGCTGTTCCAGTGCGGCATCGTCGGCCTCGTCGTCACCGGCCTGATCATCTGGATCACCGAATACTACACCGGCACCGACTACCGCCCGGTGAAGTCGATCGCGGCTTCCTCGGTCACCGGTCACGGCACCAACGTGATCCAGGGTCTCGCGATCTCGATGGAATCCACCGCCGGTCCGGCGCTGGTGATCATCGCGGGCATCCTCGTCACCTACAGCCTTGCCGGCCTGTTCGGCATCGCGATCGCGACCACCACCATGCTGGCGCTGGCCGGCATGATCGTGGCGCTCGACGCCTTCGGCCCGGTCACCGACAATGCCGGCGGCATTGCCGAAATGGCCGGCCTGCCCAAGGAAGTGCGCAAGGCCACCGACGCGCTCGACGCCGTCGGCAACACCACCAAGGCGGTCACCAAGGGCTACGCGATCGGCTCCGCCGGTCTCGGCGCGCTGGTGCTGTTTGCGGCCTACAATGAAGATCTCAAATTCTTCATCGCCAATGCCTCGAAGTATCCCTACTTCCAGGGCGTGCTGCCCGACTTCTCGCTCAACAACCCCTACGTCGTGGTTGGGCTGCTGTTCGGCGGCCTCTTGCCGTACCTGTTCGGTGCGATGGGCATGACCGCGGTCGGCCGTGCCGCCAGCGCGATCGTCGAGGAAGTGCGGCGTCAGTTCCGCGAAAAGCCCGGCATCATGCAGGGCACCGACAAGCCGGATTACGGCCGTGCGGTCGACCTGCTGACCAAGGCGGCGATCAAGGAAATGATCATCCCGTCGCTGCTGCCGGTGCTGTCGCCGATCTTCGTCTATTTCGTGATCTTCGCGATCGCGGGTGGCGGTCCGGCCGGCAAGTCAGCGGCGTTCTCGGCCGTCGGCGCCATGCTGCTCGGCGTGATCGTGACCGGTCTGTTCGTCGCGATCTCGATGACCTCGGGCGGCGGCGCCTGGGACAACGCCAAGAAGTACATCGAGGACGGCCATTACGGCGGCAAGGGCTCCGACGCCCACAAGGCCGCGGTGACCGGCGATACCGTCGGCGATCCCTACAAGGATACGGCGGGTCCCGCCGTCAACCCGATGATCAAGATCACCAACATCGTGGCGCTGTTGCTGCTGGCGATCCTGGCGCACTGAGCGTTACGTTACGACTGAAACGCAAAACCCCGCGGCGCAAGCCGCGGGGTTTTTCTTTCGTCGACGTCATCCTGTCAGGATGACGGCGGTGTACGCGAGTAGCGCGGTTAGCCTCAGCCGGCGTCCATCTGCAGGCCTTCCTGCTTGATGATGGCGCCGAACTTCGCGGTTTCCGCAGCCACGAAGTCCGTATATTGCTGCGGCGTGCCGTAATCGGTGCGGGCGCCGATCTTGGCCATGTTCTCCTTGATGTCCGCGCGCTCCAGGAACACCTTGATTTCCTTGTTGAGGGCGTCGAGCACCGGCGCGGGCGGGGCCTTCGGCAGAAAAATGCCGAACCAGGACGAAACGTCGAACTTGGCCAGCTCCGGCACGCTCTCGCGCATGGTCGGAACAGTGGGCGCCAGCGCGGCGCGCTCGGTCGTGGTCACCGCCAGCGCGTTGAGCTTTCCCGCCTCGACCTGGGGCAGCGTCGGATAGAGATTGTCGAACAGCACCTGGATATCGCCGCCAAGCGCTGCCTGCAACGCCGGGCCCGCGCCACGGAACGGCACATGCACCATCTTCAGCCCCGTCAATTGCAGGAACCATGCGGCGGTGAGGTGAGGGCTCTGGCCGACGCCGGATGAGCCGTAGGTCAGCTTGTCCGGATTGGCCTTGATGTAGGCGATCAGCTCGGCGATCGACTTGATCGGCACCGAAGGATGCGCCGAGATGATGTTCGGAATCCGGATCAGGTTGCTGACGGGCTGTAATTCATCCGCCTTGTACTTCATGTTCCGGAAGATGCTGTAGGCGATCGCATTGGGTCCGGGGTTGCCGACCAGGATGGTGTGCCCGTCGGCCTTCTGGCGTACCACTTCCGATGTGCCGATGGTGCCGCCGCCGCCGGAGCGGTTTTCCACCACCGCGGACTGGCCCCATGCCGTCTGCAGATGTGCCGCCAGCAACCGTCCCATCACGTCGGTGGTGCCACCCGGTGCGGCCGGCACGATCAGGCGGACGGTTTCGGTCGGCCGCCAGTCGGCGCCGAGGCTCGCGCGCGGCAGAATGGCGGCCGCGGAGATCGCTGCGGCTCCGGTGAGCACGCGGCGGCGGGTAATGGATTTGGTCACATTTGGCTCCTTATCGGGATTTTTTGTTGGCGGAGAAAGCGTAGGAAATGCGTGAGGGGTCTGCAAGCGGGCGGGTCGGCGCAGTGCAAGGAAGGGGTGTTCCCCTGACGCGGGGCCGCGCGGACCCGGTTGCCGCATCGCCTCCGGGGACGGGGAGACGTGAGCCCTAGTTGAAGCTGAGCAGCTTGAACAGCGGCGTCAGGTAGCTGAGTTCCTGGCCGGAAGTCGGCGTGGTGCGGCTGATGAAGTCGAAGATCTTGCCGTCCTGCAGCCCGTAATTGGCGAGCCGCTGCACCTGGCGATTCCTGTCGAAATAGATCGCGATCACGCGCTGGTCGACCACCTGCTGGTTCATGAACGCGACCTTGCGTTCGGAACGCTGCGAAATGTAGTAAAACACCTCGCCGTTCAGGGTGGCCACCGTGGACGGCGTGCCCATCACGATCAGCACCTGGTCCTGGCTGGCGCCGATCGGAATTTGCTCGAGCGCGCCGGACGGCAGGATATAACCCTTCTGGAACTGTTCTCCGGTGCAGGCGCCGAGCGCCGCGCACACCAGGGCGATCGCGGCGATCGCCCGCATGCCGCGCCAGCGCGCGGCAAGGCCGCGCGGAGAGGGTACGCGGGAGGCTCTCTGGCTTGCTTCAGTCATTCCGGAACTGGTCCCGTCCCCTTGCATCGCGCGAGGCGTTGACGTACCGGGCAGCACGCTGGATTGCAACATGCGCGGACACCCATAGGCAAACCTTTGGGGCTCGCTTTCGGAACCCACAATGCTTTGGCCGTTCAATCACTTCAGGAAACCCCGGATGCCCTCGCCGGGCACCATTGAGGCCATCTATGGCATGATCGTGACGCAAGCGCGAGAACCGCTGTTTTATCGGGACTTGGGCGTGGCGGACACGGTTAACGGCCGCTTTGATCTCCTGGTGCTGCATTTGTGGATGGTATTGCGGCGGATGAAGCCGCTGCAGGCCGCGGCGGACCAGTCCCAGGCGCTGTTCTCCCAGGCGCTGTTTGACCGCTTCTGCGAGGACATGGACGCCAATCTGCGGGAAATGGGGGTCGGCGACGTCAAGGTTCCGAAGCGCATGCGGGCCTTCGGGGAGGCGTTCTACGGCCGGGTGGCGGCCTACGATCTCGCCCTGAGCGCTGGCCCGGAGCCGCTGGCGCTGGCCTTGTGCAAGAATGTCCTGAACGGCGAACAGCTCGACA
The DNA here is from genome assembly GCF_030693485.1 of Bradyrhizobium sp. Classification (GTDB taxonomy): domain Bacteria; phylum Pseudomonadota; class Alphaproteobacteria; order Rhizobiales; family Xanthobacteraceae; genus Bradyrhizobium. The sequence goes on from NZ_JAUYAN010000041.1 coordinate 30,630, forward strand.
AGGCCCGTCAACTGGCCGTCTATGTCGAGGCGGCACTTGCCGACCTCGCGGCGCTGGACGACGCGGCGTTGCTGGGCGGATCGTGGAAATTCCCTTCGCCAGCGCAGACAGGCGTTTAAGCCATGAACAGACCGACTGCCATGACCGACAAACCCGATCCCTGGCGCGTTCCCCTTGCCGTGGTGCAGATCCCCGACACCGGCCTGCATCGCGACCTCGAAGCCGACCAGGCGGTGCGGCAGGCCATCGCCGAGGTCGGCGGCTTGCGCGAAGTTCTCGCCGTCAGCGCGTCGCTCGACGTCACCCCGATGAGCGGCGGGCGCTTTCACGTCGAGGGCAGGGTCCGGGCGCGGATCGGGCAGACCTGCGTGGTGACGCTCGATCCGATCGAGACCGATATCGACGAACCGATCGATTGGATCTTCGCGCCGCCGGAGCAAATTCCTGAAATGGCCGACCTGGTCGACGAGGCCGCCGCGAGCGAGGTGGAAATTCCGGATCCGCCGGAGCCGATCGAAAACGGCGTGATCGATCTCGGCCGGATCGCGACCGATGCGCTGTATCTCGCCGTCGATCCCTATCCGCGCAAACCGGATGCGGTGTTCGAGCCGCCTGACGTGCCCGAGGATCCCGAGGATCATCCGTTTGCAGCACTCAAGGCGCTGCAGCTCGACGCCAAACCGCCCGGCCCGAAAAAGCCGGGCAAGGCCTAGAGCAGGCTTTCAGGCCCCTGAAGTCTCGGTAAAGCGTGGATGAAACCGCCTCAAGCTCGCATTCCCGTCGAAGCGGATTCGGCGTCGGTGCAGGAATGTCTCGTAATACGTTGAACTGGCTCGTATTATCGGTGTTGCCCGATTCTGCCCTGGTTCAACCGGTTCCGTAAAAGGTGACGGTCAAGAGGTTGTGTCGGGCAGGGGACACGGTATTGTCCCGGCCCGGCCGGGGCGCAATAGCGCTTCGCCGATCGCCGCCATCAGTGGCGATTTCCAGTTCGCGGCCGAGCACTTCAAGACCGCAGCACAAGATCAGGTTTCCGGGTTTTCATGCCGAAAAAGGTTCGAATCGCGCTTGACGCCATGGGTGGCGATTTCGGTCCATCGGTCGTCGTCCCGGGGGCCGCCGTCGCGTTGACCCGGCATCCCGACAGCGAATTTCTGCTGTTCGGCGATCGGGCGCTGATCGACCCCGAGCTTGAAAAACACCCGGCGTTGAAGGCGGCCTCGCGCGTCATCCATACCGACGTCGCCGTCAGCATGCACGACAAGCCGAGCGTGGCGCTGCGCCGTGGCCGCAAGACCTCGTCGATGTGGCTGGCGATCGACGCCGTCAAGAAGGGCGAGGCCGATGTCGCGGTCTCCGCCGGCAATACCGGCGCACTGGCGGCGATGGCGCGGTTCTGCCTGCGCATGCTGCCCGGCATCGACCGGCCGGCGCTGGCGGCGATATGGCCCACGGCGCGCGGCGATTCCGTCGTTCTCGATCTCGGCGCCACCATCGGCGGCGATGCGCATCACCTGGTGGCGCTGGCGGTGATGGGCAGCGCGCTGGCGAGCGTGCTGTTCGATCTGGAACGCCCGACGGTCGGACTGCTCAATATCGGTGTCGAGGAAATCAAGGGCCGCGAGGAGATTCGCGAGGCGGCGGAGCTGCTGCGCGCGATGAACCTGCCGCAACTGGAATATATCGGCTTCGTCGAGGGCGATGGCATCGGCAAGGGCGCCGCCGACGTCATCGTCGCCGAGGGCTTTAGCGGCAACATCGCCCTGAAGGCCGCCGAGGGCACGGCGCGGCAGATCACCGAATTCCTGCGCAGCGCCATGTCGAGCAGCTGGCGCGCGAAGATCGGCTATTTGTTCGCCAGAAACGCCTTCAAGGCGCTGCGCGACAAGCTCGACCCCTCGAAATCCAACGGCAGCGTGGTGCTCGGCCTCAACGGTATCGTGGTCAAGAGCCATGGCGGCACCGATGCCGAAGGCTTTGCCTATGCGGTCGATGTTGGCTATGAAATGGCCCGCGACGACCTGATAAACAAGATCAAGCAAATGCTCAATCGCGACAGCAACGCGCCGGCCCAGGCGCAGACATCGCAGGAGGCTGTCTCGTGACTGCATTACGTTCGGTCGTGCTCGGCTGCGGCTCCTATCTGCCGCAGCGGATCCTGACCAATGCCGAACTGGCGGCGCGGATCGACACCTCGGACGAGTGGATCGTGCAGCGAACCGGGATCCGGCAGCGCCACATCGCCGCCGAGGGCGAGTTCACCTCGCATCTGGCGATCAACGCGGCGCGCGCGGCGCTGGCCGATGCCGGGATCGACGCCCAGTCGATCGACCTGATCGTGCTCGGCACCTCGACGCCGGACAATACCTTTCCCGCCACCGCGGTTGCGGTGCAGGCCGCCCTCGGCATCCACCACGGCGCGGCCTTCGACCTGCAGGCGGTCTGTTCGGGGTTCATCTTCGCACTGTCGACCGCCGACAATTTCTTGAAGACCGGCGCCTTCAAGCGCGCGCTGGTGATCGGCGCCGAGACCTTTTCGCGGATCCTCGACTGGAACGACCGCGGCACCTGCGTGCTGTTCGGCGACGGCGCCGGCGCCGTCATCCTGGAAGCGCAGGAGCAGCCCGGCGAGCCAGGCGACCGCGGCATCCTGACGACCCATCTGCGTTCCGACGGCCGCCACAAGGCGAAACTCTATGTCGATGGCGGACCGTCCTCGACCCGCACGGTGGGGTATTTGCGGATGGAGGGCCGCGAAGTGTTCAAGCACGCGGTCGGCATGATCACCGACGTGATCTACGATGCGTTCAAGGCCACCGGCACCACGGCCGAGGACATCGACTGGTTCGTTCCGCACCAGGCCAACAAGCGAATCATCGATGCTTCGGCGCACAAGCTGCATATTGCACCGCAGAAGGTGGTGCTGACGGTCGACCTGCACGGCAACACCTCGGCGGCGTCGATCCCGCTGGCGCTGTCGGTGGCGGTGAAGGACGGGCGCGTGAAGAAGGGCGACCTGGTGCTGCTCGAGGCCATGGGCGGCGGCTTCACCTGGGGCTCGGCGCTCGTGCGCTGGTAAGCGCTGCATTAAAAAGTCCATCCATATTGTTGGATTCTTTCATGCTTCTGCATGGATGAGCGCTGTTGACCGTCGCGCGTTAAGCCCTTAATTTCAACAACATATTGTTCGCCGAGAGTGCGGGGCAGGCGATGACCGGAACCGGAAAAACAGTCACACGCGTCGATCTGTGCGAAGCCGTCTACCAGAAGGTGGGGCTGTCGCGCACGGAGTCGTCGGCGTTTGTGGAACTGGTGCTGAAGGAGATCACCGACTGCCTGGAGAAGGGCGAGACCGTGAAGCTGTCATCGTTCGGCTCCTTCATGGTGCGCAAGAAGGGGCAGCGTATCGGCCGTAATCCGAAGACCGGCACCGAGGTGCCGATCTCGCCGCGTCGCGTGATGGTGTTCAAGCCGTCGGCCATTCTCAAGCAGCGCATCAACGGCCTCGCCATCGGCAATGGCGACGGCAACAAGGCAGATTAGCTAATTCTCCAACAGGGAGCGGGCATTTGGACAAGGCGCCGGATGCGTTCCGAACCATCAGCGAGGTCGCAGCCGACCTCGACATCCCCCAGCACGTGCTGCGGTTCTGGGAGACGCGGTTCAGCCAGATCAAGCCGATGAAACGCAGCGGCGGCCGCCGCTATTATCGCCCCGACGATGTCGACCTGCTGCGCGGCATCCGCCGGCTATTGTACGGCGAGGGTTATACCATCCGCGGCGTGCAGCGGATCCTGAAGGAACATGGCATCGGCTCGGTGCAGCGGCTGGCCGACGCCACCGCGGTGGCGAATTTCGGCGCCATCGAGGAAGCGGTCGGACGCAGCCTGTCGGAACGCGACGAGGAGGAGGTAGCCACGCCCGGCCTCGACCTCGACGACGACGATTACGAGGCCGCCGACGGCATCGACTTCCGCCTGCTCGACACCGACGAGGACGGCATGCCGGCGCTGGACTCCGGCCCGATCCCCGGCGTCGCCGGCCCGCGCCCCCTCGATGTCGCCCGGCTGCAGAACGTGCTGGCCGACCTGATCGCCTGCCGCGAATTGCTGAATGCCGCGATGAAGGACGGGTAGGGCCGCCGGGTTGGCCCGCAGCGCCCTGTGGCGGTGCAATGGGCGGTCCGGACAAAAATCCCGAAAACAACCCCATGCAATGAAAATGCAAGGGGCTTCTTCGGCGGAACTCGCGCCGTCA
>NZ_JAUYAN010000044.1 GCF_030693485.1 Bradyrhizobium sp.
TCCGGCTTGTTGGATGACGCCCGCACCAGGCCCCAGCTGCCGTCCTCGACGGTGACGCGCACGCCGTTGACGGTGACGAGATCGCGGATCTCTTGCCCGGCGACCTTCTCGCCCTTCTTCTGCATCGCCTCGAAATGCTTCACCACGGCATCGACCACGCCGTATTTGGTCTCGTCGGCACAATGCGGCGACATCGTCGGCGACGACCAGGTTTTCGGCAGGGCCTCCTTCAGGTCCGCCATCGACTTTTCGGGCGCGCGATCCAGCATCTCGCAGATCGCAATCGCCGAGATCAGGCCGTCATCATAGCCGCGGCCGAGCGGCGCGTTGAAGAAGAAGTGGCCGGATTTCTCGAAGCCGGCCAGCGCGCCCAGTTCGTGGGTGCGGCGCTTCATGTAGGAGTGGCCGGTCTTCCAGTAAGTGACCTTGGCACCCTGCTGTTGCAGCACCGGGTCCGTCACAAAGAGGCCGGTGGATTTGACGTCGACCACGAACTGCGCGTTCACAGTCACCGCCGACATGTCGCGCGCCAGCATCACCCCGACCTTATCAGCAAAGATCTCCTCGCCGGTGTTGTCGACCACACCGCAGCGGTCGCCGTCGCCGTCGAAACCGAGGCCGACATCGGCCTTGTGCGCGAGCACGGCATCGCGGATGGCGTGCAGCATCTCCATGTCTTCGGGATTCGGATTGTATTTCGGAAAAGTGTGGTCGAGCTCGGTGTCGAGCGGAACCACCTCGCAACCAATCGCCTGCATCACCTGCGGTGCGAACGCGCCCGCGGTGCCGTTGCCGCAGGCGACCACGACCTTCAGCTTGCGCTTCAGCTTCGGACGCTTTGTCAGGTCGGCGATGTAACGCGCCGGGAAATTTTCGTGAAACTGATAGGCGCCGCCGACCTTGTTGCTGAATTCGGCGTTGAGCACGATCTCCTTCAGCCGAGTCATCTCGTCCGGCCCGAAAGTCAGCGGCCGGTTGGCGCCCATCTTGACGCCGGTCCAGCCATTGTCGTTATGCGACGCCGTCACCATCGCAACACAGGGCACGTCGAGGTCGAACTGCGCGAAATAGGCCATCGGAGTCATGCACAGCCCGATATCGTGAACCTTGCAGCCGGAGGCCAGCAGTCCCGAAATCAGCGCGTATTTGATCGAGGCCGAATAGCCGCGGAAATCGTGCCCGGTCACCACTTCCTGCTTGACGCCCAGTTCGGCGATCAGCGCGCCGAGCCCCATGCCCAGCGCCTGAATGCCCATCAGGTTGATTTCCTTGCCGAACAGCCAGCGGGCGTCATATTCGCGAAAGCCGGTCGCCTTCACCATCGGCTCGGATTCATAGGCATAGGTATTCGGAACCAGCGCGGGTTTCGGCTTCGGAAACATTCAGGCCTCGTGATGAAAACGCAAAAAACAGGGCACCGCAGCCATAGCGAATGCACGGGCGCAGCGGAAGGCAGGACAGTGATTTGTGGCGATTAAATGCGGCGGATTGGCAGCGATCTCTGCCTATTGCTCAAGCACCAGCCTGCCGTTTGCGTACTCAAACCGCTTCAGTTTCGACAGAAACGACAGGCCGAGCAGATTTTCCGACAACGCCTCATCAGGCAGCACCATGGCATCGACGTCGCGCACCACGATGCCGTCGAGTTCGACCATGGCGAGCCGCGTGCGCGCCGCCTTGATGGTGCCGTTGGCCGTCGAAACGGTCGTAGTGTAGTCGCTGCGGTTGGGGCGGAAGCCGAACCGCGCCGCGGACTTCTCGTTCAGCGCCACCACTGACGCGCCGGTATCGACCAGGAAACCGATTCGCTGGCCATCGATTCGGCCTTCGGTCAGGAAATGACCGCGGGCGTCGCTCGGAATGCTGAGGCTGCGGCCGCCGGTCCGGACCGGCGCTTCGACGGGAGCTTTTTGCGAGACGTTTTTGGCGAGCGCCGGCGACGACGTCATCTTGTCCGCCAGCTCCGCCATGATGGTGCCGAGGCCGACCAGGAACGCAGCCATGATCATGATGTTACGCATTACGCCACACTCGCTGAAAGACCCGCGATCTCACCACATAAGCCGTCGAACCGCGACTGAGCGGAAACGACCGAGACAGCCATTTTGGCTAAAAGGATGAGTGAAGGGTTAACGGGGACTCTCAAGTCGTCATGCCCGGACCAGGCATCCATCATCTTCGCAAAAGCGCTTCATGAGGCCATGGATTGCCGGGTCGGGCCCGGCAATGACGCGTTGGAAGTCACGTGCCCCGCGGCTTCACCCGTCGTGTCGGCGCGGCACTGGCGGGATCTTCGGGCCAGGGATGCCGCGGGTAACGCCCACGCAGGTCGGAACGCACCGCGGCATAGCTGCCGCGCCAAAAGCCGGGCAAATCGCGGGTGACTTGCACCGGGCGATGTGCCGGCGACAACAGTTCCAGCACCAGCGGCACCGCGCCCCTTGCGATTGACGGGTGGGTGTTGAGCCCGAACAATTCCTGCAGACGGACCGCAATCGTCGGTCCCTGCTCGGCCTCGTAGTCGATTGCCAGCATGGTGCCGGTCGGCGCCTCGAAATGGGTCGGCGCCTCTCGCTCCAGCCGCGCGCGCAATTCCCAGGGCAGCAGCGACATCAGCGCATCCGACAAATCGCCCGAGGAAACATCCTTGAGCCCAGTCTTGTCGTACAGCGCCGGCACCAGCCACGCCTCGCGCTGCGCGGCGAGCGCGTCATCGGACAAGTCCGGCCAGCTTTCACCTTCGGCCTTGCGCAAAAACATCACGCGGTCGCGCCACTGTTTTGCCGGCTTCGACCAGGGCAGCCTGTCGAGGCCGACCGCGATCAGCCCGTCAGCCAGCACGCGCGCGGTTTCCGCCGACGGCTTCAGCGCCATCGGCGTCTCGGACAAGGTGATGGCATGCAAAGTCTTCCTGCGCCGCGCCCGCAACGCCATCGCACCGCGATCGAACGAGATCTCGTCCGCGCTCTCTATCTGGTCGGCGAAGTGCCGCTCGATGTCGGATTGCAGGATCGGCGCCGCCAGCAGGATGCGGCCGTTGGCCGCCGTGCCGGTGAGTTCGGCGACCGCGATATAGGGCGCGCGCGCCAGCGCGGAGGTCTGGTCGACCGCGGCGCCGCGGCCATTGGCGAGAACAAAACTGCCATTGCCGCGGTTGCGCGCGACACGGTCGGGGAACGCAAGCGCCAGCATCACGCCGGTCGAGGGCGATGTGTCCTCGGCGGCCGCGCCCTCGGTGGTAGCGACCTGCGACGCCCAGCGCTGCGCCAGCGAGCGCGCGCTGTTCGACCGCTGCGAGCGGTCGCGGCGGAACTGATCGAGTCTGAAATCGAGATCGACGCTGTCGCCGCCGAGGCCGCGCTCGGTCAGCACGGCGGCGATATCAGCGGCTTCTTCGCCCGCGCCGAGGCGGTGCGAATCCACGATCATGCGCGCCAGCCGCGGCGGCAGCGCCAGTTCGCGCAGGCTCTTGCCTTCGGCGGTGATCCGGCCATCGCCGTCCAGCGCGCCAAGTTCGCCGAGCAGGCTGCGCGCCTCCTTCAGTGCCGGTGCCGGTGGCGGATCGAGAAACGCCAGCGTGGCGGGGTCGCTGACGCCCCATTGCGCGAGGTCAAGCACCAGCGATGAAAGATCGGCGGAAAGGATTTCGGGTTGGGTATAGGCCGCGAGCGAGGCGGTCTGCGGTTCGTCCCATAACCGGTAGCAGACGCCGGGTTCGGTGCGGCCGGCACGGCCGCGGCGCTGGTCGACCGCCGCGCGCGAGGCGCGCACGGTTTCGAGACGCGTCAGGCCAATGTCGGGCTCATAGCGCGGCACCCGCGCCACGCCGGAATCGACCACGATGCGGACGCCCTCGATGGTCAGCGAGGTCTCCGCGATCGAGGTCGCCAGCACCACCTTGCGCTGGCCTTTTGGAGCTGGCGCAATCGCGCGGTCCTGTACGGCGGCGTCGAGCGCGCCGAACAGCGGCACGATCTCGATCGAGGCATCGTGAATCCGTTCACCGAGAAAATTCTGGGTGCGGCGGATTTCCGCGGCACCAGGCAGGAATGCCAGCACCGAGCCCGGATCGGCGCGCAGTGCCATCGCGATCGCATCGGCCATCTGCCGTTCCAGCGGCGCGTCAGCCTTGCGGCCGAGATAGCGGGTTTCCACCGGAAACGCGCGGCCTTTGCTTGATATGACCGGGGCATCGCCAAGCAATCTTGCGACGCGTGCGCCATCGAGCGTCGCCGACATCACGAGGATGCGCAGATCCTCGCGCAGGCCGACCTGCGCGTCGCGCGCCAGCGCAAGACCCATATCGGCATCGAGCGAACGCTCGTGGAATTCGTCGAACAACACCGCCGCGACGCCCGCCAGTTCAGGATCGTCGAGAATCTGCCGCGAGAAAATGCCCTCGGTGACGACCTCGATTTTCGTTGCGCGCGAGACTTTGGAGCCGAATCTGACGCGGTAGCCGACGGTTTCACCGGCGCGTTCGCCCAGCGTCTTCGCCATCCGCTCGGCGCTGGCGCGGGCCGCGATCCGGCGCGGCTCCAGCATGATGATCTTCTTGCCCCGCAGCCACGGCGCATCGAGCAACGCCAGTGGCACCCGCGTGGTCTTGCCGGCGCCGGGCGGCGCCACCAGCACCGCGGCATTGTTGTCCGCGAGCGTGCGGGACAATTGGTCCAGCACGTCGTCGATCGGGAGCGGGGTATCGAAGCTGCGGGGCAATCAAGGCTCGCGTCGGGTTCTTCCCCTCTCCCGTTGTGGGAGAGGATGGCGCCTCACGGTGTGAGGCGACGGGTGAGGGGTCTGTCTCCGCGGATAGGGACCCCTCATCCGGGCGCGGATTTCATCCGCGCCACCTTCTCCCACAAGGGGAGAAGGGACGAAAGTGCGTCACTTCAGCGGCTCGGGGACGCGCCCAACGCTCTCATAGGTAAACCCGAGCGCCGCCATGTCCTCGGGGCGGTAGATGTTGCGCAGGTCGACCACGACCGGCTGCGCCATCTCGCTTTTCAGCCGCGCCAGGTCGAGCGTGCGGTACTGCACCCATTCGGTCACTACCACCATGGCGTCGGCGCCGCGCACGCAGTCATAGGGATCGTCGCAATATTCGATATCGGGCAGTTCGCGCCGTGCCTGCTCCATGCCGACCGGGTCGTGCGCGCGCACCCTGGCGCCCATATCGAGCAGCCCGGTGACCAGCGGGATCGAGGGCGCCTCGCGCATGTCGTCGGTGTCGGGCTTGAAGGTGAGACCGAGCACGGCGATGGTCTTGCCGCGCAAATTGCCGCCGGCCGCATTGGACACCTTGCGCGCCATCGCGCGCTTGCGGTTGTCGTTGACCGCCAGCACCGCTTCGACAATGCGCAGATGGACGTCATGATCGAGCGCGATCTTGACCAATGCGCGGGTGTCCTTTGGGAAGCAGGATCCGCCGAAGCCTGGGCCTGCGTGCAAAAACTTCGAGCCGATCCGATTGTCGAGCCCGATGCCGCGCGCGACTTCCTGCACATCGGCGCCGACCTTTTCGGCAAGGTCGGCGATCTCGTTGATAAAGGTGATCTTGGTGGCAAGGAAGGCGTTGGCGGCGTATTTTATCAATTCCGCGGTGCGGCGCGCCGTGAACATCAAGGGCGCCTGGTTCAGCGACAGCGGCCGGTAGATGTCGCCAAGTACCTTGCGAGCCCGTTCGTCGGACGTGCCGACCACGATGCGATCGGGGAACTTGAAGTCGCGGATCGCGGCGCCCTCGCGCAGGAATTCCGGATTGGAGGCGACCGCGACCTCCGCCGACGGATTGGTTTCGCGAATCAGACGCTCGACCTCGTCGCCCGTGCCGACCGGCACGGTGGATTTTGTCACCACCAGGGTGAAGCCGGAAAGTGCCGCGGCAATCTCTCGCGCGGCGGTGTAGACGTAGCTCAAATCGGCATGGCCGTCGCCGCGTCGCGACGGGGTGCCGACCGCGATGAACACCGCATCGGCGGCGGCGACCGGCGCGGCGAGATCGGTGGTGAAATCCAGCCGGCCGCCTTTCACATTGGCGGCGACCAGCGCATCGAGCCCGGGCTCGAAAATCGGGATCTCGCCGCGGCGCAGGCTGGCGATCTTGTCGGCGTCCTTGTCGACGCAGGTGACCTGGTGGCCGAAATCCGCGAAACAGGCGCCGGAAACCAGTCCCACATAGCCGGTGCCGATCATGGCAATGCGCATGAATTATCCAAATCGTCATGGTTAACGAAGACGCAAAGGCGCCAAAGCACGCCCCCTCGCCCTGGGCATTCGCCCGCGTCTTAGAGCATTTTCCTGTGACAAGGAAAACCCGCTCAAAGCTGCCCGAAAAGCCGTCGGATCACATCGGCGCTAGAACGGCACATTCCTTGATGGGAATAAGGCAATTGAAACCTTAGAGCCCCAACATGCCGCCAATCCGCGCCGAAAAGGGACACCGATGACACCAAACGGCACATCCGCCCTTCCAGAACGCTCCATGCTTACTGGGCGGCCGGCGCTCCCACCCGGGCGCATCGACTGGGTCGACTACGCCAAGGGCATCTGCATCGTCATGGTGGTGATGATGCATTCGGTGCTGGGGGTCGAGGCCGCCAGCGGCCAGACCGGCTTCATGCATGTCCTGGTCGCTTTCGCCAAACCGTTCCGGATGCCGGATTTCTTCCTGATCTCCGGGCTGTTCCTGGCGGTCGTGATCGACCGCGACTGGCGCACCTATCTCGACCGCAAGGTGGTGCACTTTGCCTATTTCTATGTGCTGTGGGTAACCATCCAGTTCGGCTTCAAGGCGCCCTCCTTCGCCGCCGAGAGCGGCTGGGCCCATGTCTGCCTGATGTATCTGCAATCCTTCATCGAGCCGTTCGGCACGCTGTGGTTTATCTACCTGCTGCCGGTGTGCTTCGTCGTCTGCAAGGCAACGCGCCGGATGCCGCCGCTCGCGATTTGGGCCGTGGCGGCGCTGCTGGAGGCGGCGCACATCTCGACCGGCTGGACCGTGATCGACGAGTTTTGCGCGCGTTTCGTCTATTTCTATTCCGGCTACTGGCTCGCGGGCTATGTGTTCGCCTGGTCGGTCCGTGCCCGGGCGCATCCCGGCTGGGCGCTCGCGGGCCTGGCGCTGTGGGCACTCGTCAATGGCGGCCTGGTCGAACTGGGTGTCAGCGAATGGCCGCTGGTCTCGCTGGCGCTCGGGCTCGCCGGGGCGCTGGCCATCGTCACCATGGGCACGCTGCTGGCGCGCATGCAGTGGCTGAATGTCCTGCGCTATTGCGGCGAGCATTCCATAGTCATCTATCTCGCCTTTTTCCTGCCGATGGCGGCGACGCGCACCCTGCTGCTGAAGACCGGGCTGATTCACGACATCGGGACCATATCGCTCATCGTCACGGTGGTCGGCGTCGCCGGTGCGATCGCGATCTGGCGGGCAGCCATGGGGGTCGGCGCGAATTTCCTGTTCGAACGCCCGGCCGTCTTCCGGGTTGCGCCGAAGAAGGCGCAGCCGACGTTACAGCCTGCGGAATAGACCTCACACTCGCGCCACCCACAACTGCGGGTGACGACGAAACTAACCAGCCCCCTCGATCTTCACGCCACTCTTCATTTGCGTCAATTTGCCGCGAAACGCGTCGGCGTCGCCGAAATCCGCAAAGCCCTGGTAATGCGGGTGCGGACCGAGCACGCGGCGGGCGTGCTTGATCGGACACCAGTAGACTTCGGTGCGCGCCGCCACCTCGCGCACGAACGCAATCGCGCCATTGGCGTAGGAGCAATAGGCGCAATTGATCTTCTCGATGATGTTGAGATAGGCGAGATGGTTGCGGTCGAACACCAGATAATCGCGGCGGCGCACTTTCGGGATTTTGTAGATCGGAAAGCAGACCGCCTGGTAGGCCATGACCCAGAGGTCGACCAGCGCGATCGGGATGACAAGTGAATAGATCACCGGCGCGCTCAGGATCATCAGCGGATTGGCATCGATGAGATAGCGCGACGCCCGCGTCTTGATCTCACGGTGGATCCGCAGCACCTCCCGCTCGAACACGATCCGGCGGTTTTCGAGGTGGAAGCGCAGCTCTTCCCGCCGCTTGGTCACTTCGGCCTCGATCTCGGCCTCGAGCGATCGCAGTTTCTCGGTGAGCAGGTCGAGTTGCACGGTCATGGCGTTGCCTTCCGGTCCGGGACGTCCATTCAGTGGGCGCACGGAACGGCATCTGACGCAACTCAATCCATGGCCCATGCAAGCCAAAAATCGGGGCACACAGGGCGAGGTGGGGTGTCATTTGGCGCAAAAATCCCTAAGTTGCCGCCATGCCGAAAACATCCGAAAAAGCCGACGCCAAACCTGCTGCCGTCAAAGCACCTGCCGTCAAAGCACCTGTCGTTAAAGCCTTGGCCAAGGGCGACCACGTCTTTCTGGTCGACGGTTCCGGATATATATTCCGCGCCTACCACGCGCTGCCGCCGCTGAACCGCAAATCCGACGGGCTGCAGGTCAATGCCGTGCTCGGCTTCTGCAACATGCTGTGGAAGCTGCTGCGCGAGATGCCCGAGGATAACCGGCCGACCCATCTCGCCATCGTCTTCGACAAGTCGGAAGTCACCTTCCGCAACAAGCTCTATCCCGACTACAAGGCGCACCGGCCGCCGGCGCCTGACGACCTGATCCCGCAATTTGCCCTGATCCGGGAAGCCGTGCGCGCGTTCGACCTGCCCTGCCTCGAGCAGGGCGGTTTCGAGGCCGACGATTTGATCGCGACCTATGCCCGCGAGGCCGCCGAGCGCGGCGCCACCGCCACCATCGTCTCCTCCGACAAGGACCTGATGCAGCTCGTCACCGACAGGGTGACGATGTACGACACCATGAAGGATCGCCGCATCGGCATTGCCGAAGTGATCGAGAAGTTCGGCGTACCGCCGGAAAAGGTGGTCGAGGTGCAGGCGCTGGCCGGCGATTCCACCGACAACGTGCCGGGTGTGCCCGGCATCGGCATCAAGACCGCAGCCCAGCTGATCGTCGAATATGGCGATCTGGAAACGCTGCTGGCCCGCGCCGGCGAGATCAAGCAGCCTAAGCGGCGCGAATCGCTGATCGAGAATGCCGGGAAGGCGCGGATCTCGCGCCAGCTGGTGCTGCTGGATGACAAGGTCAAGCTCGACGTGCCGCTCGACGAACTCGCGGTGCACGAGCCCGATGCGCGCAAGCTGGTCGCGTTTCTGAAGGCGATGGAATTTTCTACGCTTACCCGCCGCGTCGCCGAATATTCGCAGATCGACCCGTCGGATGTGGCAGCGGACGACAGGAACAGCAGCGGCGCCAGCGGCAAGTCGGCCGGTTCATCGCCGCCCCCCCGCGCCGCCGGCGGCGACCTTTTTGGGCATCAGGACGCGCCTGCCCCGTCCCCCGCCAGCGGCAAGGCGAGCTCGCCCGGCGTCGGCAGGAGCCCCGGCAAGCCTGAGTCATCCAACGTCATCCTGACGCCGCAGGCGCTCGCTGCCGCACGCGCCGAAGCGGCGCGGAAGACGCCGATCGACCGCAGCAAGTACCTGACCGTCCGCACGCTCGCCGAACTCAAGGGCTGGATCGCGCGGGCGCGCGACGCCGGCCATTTCGCCATCGAGGCCAAGGCGAACTCGATCGACCCGATGCAGGCGGAGATGTCCGGCATCGCGCTGGCGCTGGCGCCCAACGACGCCTGTTACATTCCGCTCGCCCACAAGCAGTCCGGCGATGGCTCCGGCCTGTTCGCGGCGGGGCTCGCGCCCGACCAGATCAGGGCCCCCGACGCCATCGAAGCGCTGCGGCCACTGCTGGAATCAGCAGGTATCCTGAAGATCGGCTTCAACATCAAATTCAACGCCGTGATGCTGGCGCAGCATGGCGTTACGCTGCGCAATCATGACGACGCGCAGCTGATGTCATATGCGCTCGATGCCGGCCGCAATTCGCATGCGCTCGACGCGCTGGCCGAAAGCCGGCTTGGCCACGCCGTCATCAGCCATGGCGAGCTGACCGGCAGCGGCAAGGCCAAATTGACCTTCGACCAGGTCGCGATCGACCGGGCCACCGAATATTCGGCCGAAAGCGCCGACGTCATCCTGCGGCTGTGGAGCGTGCTGAAGCCGCGCCTCACCGCCGAGCACATGACGGTGGTCTATGAAACGCTGGAGCGGCCGCTGATCTCGGTGCTGGCGCGGATGGAGCGGCGCGGCATCTCGATCGACCGCCAGGTGCTGTCAAGACTGTCGGCCGATTTCGCCCAGACCGCAGCAAGGGTCGAATCCGAGATCCAGGAGACCGCCGGCGAACCGGTCAATGTCGGCAGCCCGAAGCAGATCGGCGACATCCTGTTCGGAAAGATGGGCCTTCCCGGCGGCACCAGGACCAAGACCGGGGCGTGGTCGACCACGGCGCAGGTGCTCGACGAGCTCGCCGAGCAAGGCCACGATTTACCGAAGAAGATTCTGGAATGGCGGCAGGTCTCGAAACTGAAATCGACCTACACCGATGCGTTGCCGACTTACGTGCATCCGCAGACCCACCGCGTCCACACCACCTACGCGCTGGCGGCGACAACCACGGGGCGGCTGTCGTCGAATGAGCCGAACCTGCAGAACATTCCGGTTCGCACCGAGGACGGCCGCAAGATCCGCCGTGCGTTCATTGCCGCACCGGGGCACAAGCTGGTGTCGGCGGACTATTCGCAGATCGAACTGCGGCTGCTGGCGGAAATCGCCGACATTCCCGTCCTGAAGCAGGCGTTCAAGGACGGGCTCGACATTCACGCCATGACGGCGTCCGAAATGTTCGGCGTGCCGATCAAGGACATGCCGGCCGAAGTGCGCCGCCGGGCGAAAGCGATCAATTTCGGCATCATCTACGGCATCTCGGCGTTCGGACTCGCCAACCAGCTCGGTATCGCCCGCGAGGAGGCCTCCGCCTACATCAAGAAATATTTCGAACGCTTTCCGGGCATCCGCGCCTATATGGATTCGACGCGGGATTTCTGCCGGGCGCACGGCTATGTCGAGACGCTGTTCGGCCGGAAGTGCCACTATCCCGATATCAAGGCCAGCAATGCCTCGATCCGCTCGTTCAACGAGCGCGCCGCCATCAACGCGCGGCTGCAGGGCACCGCCGCCGACATCATCCGCCGCGCCATGGTACGGATGGAGGAAGCGCTGGCGGAGAAAAAGCTCTCGGCGCAGATGCTCCTGCAGGTGCACGATGAACTGATCTTCGAAGTGCCCGACGACGAGGTCGCTGCGACCATTCCCGTGGTGCAGCACACCATGCAGGACGCGCCGTTCCCGGCGGTGCTGCTGTCGGTGCCGCTGCATGTCGATGCGCGGGCGGCGAACAATTGGGACGAGGCGCATTAACCGTCAACTGTCATCGTCCGGCTGAAGCGCCAGCGCTTGCCTCAATAGTTCTTCATCCGCGCCAGCCGATCGGCGTGAAAATTGCTGTCGCCGAACAGTTCCTGGCAGACCCGCGCGCGCTTCATGAAGAAACCGATGTCGAACTGGTCGGTCATGCCCATGCCGCCGTGCATCTGCACGCCTTCCTGCACTGCCAGCGTCGCGGTCGTGCCAGCGCGCGCCTTTGCAACGGCCACCGCCGCACCGGCCTTGTCGAAACTCGCGTCCAGCGTCTGCAGCGCCTTCAGCACCGCGGCGCGGGTGATCTCGATATCGATATAGAGCTGGGCGGCGCGGTGCTGCAGCGCCTGGAATTCGCCGATCAGCTTGCCGAACTGCTTGCGCTCTTTCAGATAGGTGACGGTGCGGCCGAACACTTCCTCGCTCAGCCCCACCATCTCCGACGCTACCGCGGCGCGGCCGATATTGAGAACGCCATCCAGCAGGGCAAACCCCTGATCGACCTCGCCGAGCACGCCGTCGGCATTGACTTCGGCATTGTCGAACACGATTCGTGCAGCATTGTGCGCATCGACCATCGCGGTGCGCTCGACCGCGACGCCCTTTGTTTTCGGATCGACCAGAAACAGCGTCAGGCCGTCGCGTTCGCCGGCGGCGCCCGCGCTGCGCGCCGCCACGATCAACAGATCGGCGGTATGGCCGTCGACCACGAAGGCCTTTTCGCCCGACAGCTTGAATCCGTTGCCGGAGCGCACCGCCTTCAGCTTCGTCATCAGCGGCCGATGCTTGGCGCCCTCGTCAACAGCGAACGCGGCCAGCAGCGAGCCATCCGATATTTTCGGCAGATATTGCCACTTCTGCGCGTCGCTGCCGCCGCGCGCCAGCGCCGACGCCGCCAGCACGGATGTCGCCAGATACGGCGATGGCATCAAGGTGCGGCCGATTTCCTCCATCACGATGCCGGCCTCGACGCAGCCAAGTCCGCTGCCGCCGAACGCTTCCGGCACCAGTAGGCCGGCAAAACCCATTTCGGCGAAGCCTTTCCATAGCTCGCGGGAAAATCCGGTCGCGTCCTTTGCATCGCGCAGTTGCCGCAGATGCGACACCGGCGCCTTGTCGCTGATAAAACCCCGCGCGCTGTCGCGCAGCATCGATTGTTCTTCGTTGAGGACGAGTGCCATGAGGGGATTCCGGTTTGGAGATGCTTGTTGAGATCGTCATTCCGGGACGACCGAAGGACCAGACCCGGAATCTCGAGGTTCCGGGTTCGATGCTTCGCATCGCCCCGGAATGACGGTACTGTTCTACGCCCCCGGCAAATCCAGAATGCGCTTGGCGACGATGCCGAGCATCACTTCCGAGGTGCCGCCCTCGATCGAGTTGGCCTTGGTGCGCAGCCAGGCGCGCGGCCGGGCGCCGCCTTTGGAGCGCTCGCTCTCCCATTCCAGCGCGTCGATGCCGCCCGCCGACATCAGTATCTCGTGGCGGCGCTTGTTCAGCTCGGTGCCGTAATATTTCATCGCCGAGGAGAACGCCGGATGGGCCTGCCCCGCCTTGGCGAGGTCGACCGCGCGCTCGGCAGCGGCGGACAGCGCGGCTTCATCGATCTCGAAGGTGGCGATCTGGCCGCGCAGCATCGGATCTTCCAGGCGGCCCTGCTCGTCGCTGCCGACCGAATCGGCGGCGACCTGGCCGAGCGGCCGGCCGACGCCGCGCTCGCCCATGCCCGAAATCATCGCGCGCTCATGCTGCAGCAGATATTTGGCGACGTCCCAGCCGCGGTTGACGGTGCCGACGACATGCGACTTCGGCACGCGGACGTTATCGAAGAAGGTCTCGCAGAACGGCGAATAGCCCGAAATCAGCAGGATCGGCTTGGTCGAGACGCCCTTCGAGGCCATGTCGAACAGGATGAAGCTGATGCCGTCATGCTTCTTCGCCGTCGCATCGGTACGCACCAGGCAGAAGATCCAGTCGGCGTAGTTGGCGTAGGAGGTCCAGATCTTCTGGCCCGTGATGACGTAATCGTCGCCGTCGCTTTCGGCGCGGGTCTGCAGGGAAGCGAGGTCCGAACCGGCGTTGGGTTCGGAATAGCCCTGGCACCAGCGAATGAGACCGGCGGCGATCTTCGGCAAATGTTCCTTCTTCTGCGCCTCGGTGCCGTATTTCAGCAGCGCTGGCCCGAGCATCCAGATCCCGAAACTCGACAGCGGCGAACGCGCGCCCATCGCCGCCATCTCCGCGCGCAGCACCTTGTGCTCGGCAGCATCGAGCCCGCCGCCGCCATATTCCCGCGGCCAATCCGGCACGGTCCAGCCCTTGTCGCGCATCCGCTCGAACCAGACCCGCTGCGGCTCGGAAGAAAATTTGGTGTTGCGGCCACCCCAGAAAGTGTCGCCGTCCGAGGTCATCGGCTTGCGCATTTCCGGCGGACAATTGGCTTGCAGCCAGGCGCGGGTCTCACTGCGAAATTTTTCCAGATCGGACATGGTGGCGTTTCCATTTTGCGATGCTGGAGCGACCTTAGCCTTCGCATCGCGGAATTCAATATATCTCTGGCGCGCCCGTTCGTGTTGCGGAATATGATAGCGTTGTGCGGTCCGGCGTCGCGGGCGCCCGCCACGATTGAAAAACAAGAGGAAACCGAGATGCGGCTGAAGTTGCTTTCGCCAGGCGAAATGAGCGCGGACCAGAAACAGACCTACGACGAGTCGATCGCCGGCAAGCGCGGCGCCCCGCCGGCGCCGATGATGGCCTGGCTGAACAGCCCGGAGATGGCCATGCACGCCACCCGCCTCGGCGAGGTGATGCGCTACAACACCTCGTTTCCGGCCAGACTTTCGGAAATCGCGATCCTGGTCACCGCGCGGCACTGGACCTCGCATTACGAATGGTTCGCCCACAAGCGGCTGGCGCTGAAGGGCGGCATGGACCTGAAGATCATCGAGGACATCCGCGACCGCCGCACCCCCACATTCGACGATCCCAAGGGCCAGATGATCTACGACGTCGCGAGATCGCTGCATGAGGGCCACGGCGTTTCCAGGGCGCTGTACGCGGAGGCCGTCAAACTGCTCGGCGAGCGCGGCATTGTCGAGATCATCGGACTGTGCGGCTATTACACCATGGTGGCGATGACGCTGAACACGTTCGAGTTCGGGTTGCCGGATGGGGAAGTGTCGGAGCTGGAGTAAGGATCGCGTGTCCCGGATGCCTTCAATCGGAGACTGCCCATGCCCGACAATCCCCCTATCATCGCCGGCACACGGATCGGGCATGTCCACCTCAAGGTCGCCGATCTCGATCGGGCGCTGGCATTTTATTGCGGTGTGCTCGGCTTTCAGGTGACGCAGCGGCTGAGTTCGGGCGCGGCATTCATCGCGGCCGGCGGCTATCACCACCACATCGGCCTCAACACCTGGGAAAGCAAAGGCGGCTACCCGCCGCCGCCCGGCACCACCGGCCTGTTTCATACCGCGATCCTGTATCCTACCCGCGCAGCGCTGGCCGATGCCTTGCACCGCCTGGTCGAGGCCGGCATTCCGCTCGACGGCGCCAGCGACCACGGCGTCAGCGAGGCGCTGTACTTGCGCGATCCCGACGAGAACGGTGTCGAGCTGTATCGGGACAGGCCCGAGGCGGAATGGCCGCGCTCGCCGGACGGGACGCTGGCGATGTTCACCAGGCGGCTCGACCTGGGGGAGCTGTTGCGAGCGAGGGAAGTGTAGCGGTGACACTGTCCCGGATTGCGCGGCGCTCCATCCGGGCTACGAAAGCTTCTTTTTTCCGCGAATCATGATCAGCGCGGCCGCCATCAGTTCGAGTCCGATGCAGCCGTAGAACGGCAGCGAATAGCTGCCCGAGGCATCGCGCAGCAGGCCGATGACGCCCGGGCCGAAGGCGTAAGTCACCTGGTTGATCGCCGTGATAAGGCTGATCAGGACGCCGAACGAGGAGGGAGCGAACTCGCGCTGCACGATCAGCGCCGGCAGCGTGATCAGATTCCCGACCGAGAATCCGAACAGCGCGCAGGCTGCGATCAGCGCGAACTCGTTGTGCACGTTGATGATGACGACGAGCGCCATGGCCTGGCTGACGAACGAGATCGCCGAGGCCAGCCGCTGGTTGAGCCGGTCGATCACGAAGGAAAACAGCACGCGGCCGACCACCGCCATCGCGGTCATCAGCGCGACCGCGAAGGCCGCGCGTTCCCGGCCCACCACCGAATCGAGGAACGCGATCAGGTGGACGATGAATCCGACCTGCGCGAACAGCACCAGCGCGAAGGAAGCCGAAACCGAGAGGAAGCCGATGTCTCGGAACGCCTGCGACCGCACCCGCGTCGCCGACGGCGCGTCCGCCGACAATGCGGCGACCGCAGCACTCGGGTGTAGCGGCGGCCGTCCGACAAACATCACGGTGACCGGGACCATCACCACGATCAGGGCGATCGCGGCGGCGACCATGGCGCCCGGAAAGCCGAAATAGCCGATCGCGCCCACCAGCAGCGGCACGCCGATGATGCCGCCGAAGCTGGCGCCGTTCAGTGCCAGGCTGATCGCCATGCCGCGCTTCTTGTCGAACCAGAGCCCGAGCGTGTTGGTGATCATGCCGAGGCTGGTGCCGGCCCAGCCGAATGCCAATAGCGCATTGGCGGCGTAGAGCTGCCATGGCTCGGTGACCCGGCCGATCAGCACGGCCGCGCCGGCCATCGTGAAGACGCCGGCCAGCAGGCAGTTGCGCGGGCCGATCGCCTTGATCGCCTCG
The DNA here is from genome assembly GCF_030693485.1 of Bradyrhizobium sp. Lineage (GTDB taxonomy): Bacteria > Pseudomonadota > Alphaproteobacteria > Rhizobiales > Xanthobacteraceae > Bradyrhizobium. The sequence goes on from NZ_JAUYAN010000044.1 coordinate 16,153, forward strand.
CTGACGAAGACGACCAGCAGCGCGCCGGACAGATAGAAGAATGTGGTGCCGCCGGATATCAGCGAGGTGGGCCAGCCGTGCAGGCGATGCAGCTCGGCGACATAGACGCTCTGGCCATAGAAGCCGAGCCCCCAGCCGAAGGTCGCGACCAGGAAGCAGACCACGACGATGCGCCAGCCCTCGTAGCGGGCGGAGGTTTCGTCGAGGGCGGTGCTGCCGGTGTTATCAAGCAAGATGGGCTTCTCTTTCGGATCGTCATGCCCGGGTTTGACGATTTTGCTAGCAGCTTGCGCCGCCAAAAGCTTCGATCCCCGACGAAATGTCAGCAACTGTCATCAGGTCTTCGGCTTTGGCGGATCGTAGAAGAACCGTTCGCGGAAAATCCTGTCGCCGCGCCATTCCTGCACTGCGACCTCGTCGATCCGGGCGGTCTTGCCGGTGAGATAGGTGAAGTCGAAGATCCAGTTGATCGCGACGCGGTCGCCCTCGAGGATCGAGGTCACGCATGTCGAAACGACGATCTTGACCCGCTCGAGCGTGGCGCGCTCCTGCGCCACCAGCACGTCGCGGCCGACGCGTGGCGATGCTGCGTTCTCCTGCATGCTGGCATCCTCGGTGTAATAGCGCTCGATGGCGCCGGCATGATCGCCGGACACGACGACGGCGATGAACTCATCGAGACGGGCTCGCGACGGCATGAAACCTCCCCACGCTCAGGCTGCAATCAAATACCCGGTCCGGGAAATTCCGGCACCGCCTGCCGCGCCCGGCGCCTCGCAAACGACGCGAACGTCAGCACTGCGAGCCCCAGCAGCACCGGCGGGAACACCACCATGTTGACCGCGGACCAGCCGTAATTCGCCAGCAAATGGCCCGACCCGAACGATCCCAACGCCATCATTCCGAACACCAGAAAATCGTTGAACGCCTGCACCTTGTTGCGCTCGGCCGGCCGGTGCGTCTCCAGCACCAGCGCGGAGGCGCCGACGAAGCTCAGGTTCCAGCCGACTCCAAGCACGATCAGCGTGGCCCAGAAATGCATCGCGGTGACGCCGGACAATCCGATCGCCGCACCGACGGCTTCCAGCGCCAGCCCGATCGCGACGATTTTCGGCGCGCCGAAGCGGGCGATCAGCGAGCCCGTAAAGAAGCTCGGCCCGTACATCGCCACGATGTGCCATTGAATGCCGAAATTGGAATCGCTGACGGAGAGCCCGCACATCTGCATCGCCAGCGGTGCCGAGGTCATCACCAGATTCATCATGGGATAGGAGACGATGCCGCAGAACGCGGCGGCGATGAAGCGCGGCTGCCGCGCGATCTCCAGCAGCGGCCGGCCGCCATGCATGTCCGCCGGCGCCGGCTTCGGCGCGTCGACCCCCGCCAGCACCGCCATCGCCACCAGCGCCACCACCGCCTGCATCAGGAAGCTGAAGGCGAACAGATAGGGCGGCCAGATATCCATGGTCCATTGCACGAGCTGCGGGCCGAGCACGCCGGCGAATACGCCGCCGGCCATCACCCACGACACCGCCTTGGGACGGAACGCGGCGCTGGCGCCGTCAGCGGCGGCGAAGCGGTAGGATTGCGACACCGCGCCATAGAGTCCGCCGAGAAACGTCGCGACGCAGAACAGCACGAACGAACCGCGCAGGATGGCGTAGGCGCCGAGCAGGCCGGTCAGCATGCCGCAGCCGGTGCCGATGACGAAGGCGACCCGGCGGCCATAGGCACGTGAGATCGCGCCGGTCGGCAAGGTGCCGGCGGCCAGGCCCACCACATACATCGACAGCGGTACGGTTGCGAGCGACAGATCAGGCGCCAGCGTCGCGCCGACGATCGAGCCGGTGGCAAAAATGACCGCCGAATTCGCGCCGGTCAGCGCCTGCGCCGCCGCCAGCCGCGCCACATTGGATCGCGCGCGGGCGTCGTCGGCGATTTCGTCGGCTGCAGTCACGTCGATCATCGCTTGTGTTCCGCCCGCATGCGGCCGGATAAATTGGGCCTCATTGATTCCCGACTATGGAGGCAAGCTTCTGTCCGATCAACCGACGCAAACGGGCGCGCGCCATGCGGGAAGCGCACATTGGACAGCACGCACGAAAGCCGCGTAAGTCGCACATCCGCCATTGATGCTGTATTCCGAGCTGCGCCGCGCCTCAAGGAGTTGAAGACCATGTCCATCGACGACAGGCCGACGATCGCAGCCCCCGACGACGATCCCTATCTGTGGCTGGAAGAGATCGAGGGCGAACGGGCGCTGGCCTTCGTCGAGCAGCAGAACGCCCGGACGCTGCGAGAATTCGGCGACGACGGATTCGCCAGGGATCGCGACGCGCTGGCCGATATCCTCGACCGGCCGGACAACATTCCCGTCATCGGCCGTCGCGGCGGCCTGGTCTACAATCTCTGGAAGGACGCGAACAATCCGCGCGGCCTGTGGCGGCGAACCACGCTGGCTGAATTTCGTAAAGCCAGCCCGGCATGGGAAATCATCCTGGATCTGGACAGGCTCGCCGCCGAGGAAAACGAGGACTGGCTGTTCGCCGGAGCCCAGGCGCTGCCGGGAAGCAGCGCGCGGATCGTGAGCCTGTCGCGCGGCGGCAGCGACGCCGCCGTGTTGCGCGAATTCGACATCGGGACCAAGGCCTTTGTCACCGGCGGCTTCACGCTACCGGAGGCGAAGGGCGGCGTGGCGTGGATCGATGCCGATACGCTGCTGCTGTCGAGCGCCTATGGCGATGATATGGCGACCACATCGGGCTACGCGCGAACCGTCAGGCTGTGGCGGCGCGGCACCGACGTGCGGCAGGCGCCGGTGCTGTTCGAGACCGCGCCCGAGCGTATGAGCGCGCAGGCCAGCGTCGATCGCACCGGGGCGACACCGCGGATATGGTTTTCCGAACAGATCGATTTCTTCAACCGCAATCTGTGGCTTGGCGACGAAGGCGGCGCACGCGAAAGGCTCGACATTCCGACCGACGCCGAGATGGATTGCCATGGCGACTGGCTCGCGGTGAAGCCGCGCGAGCCGTGGACGGTGGGAACGCGGACTTACGCGTCCGACACCATGCTCGGCATGTCGCTGTCGCGGTTTCTGGCGGGAGCGCGCGATTTCCGGGTTCTGTCCGAGGCGGGACCGCGCCGCGCCGTGGAGCACTTCTTCTGGGCCGGCGACCGGCTGGTGATCTCCATTCTCGACGAATTGCGGCCGGTATTCGAAGTCTGGACGCCCGCGGCCAATGGCTGGACTCGCGGCAAACTGGCTGGCCTGCCCGAGATCGGCGTCGCCGATGTCTGGCGGCTGGACGCCGAGGAAGCCGAAAGCAATGGCGACCTGCTCGCCAATGTTCAGGATCCGGTGACGCCGGCTTCCCTGATGCTGATCGAGGGCATCGCGGCTCCCGTGGTGCTGAAGCGCGCGCCGCGCACCTTCTCCGCGGAAGGACTCGCGGTCACGCAGCACGAGGCGATTTCGATCGACGGCGAGCGCATTCCCTATGTCCAGACCGGACCGGCTGATCTGACCGGCGAGGCGCCGGTGCATCTCAACGCCTATGGCGGCTTCGGCATTTCGGTGAAGCCCTATTACCAGTCCGCAATCGGCAAGCTGTGGCTCGAACAAGGCGGCACCAGCGTCATCGCCAACATCCGCGGCGGCGGCGAGTTCGGCACGCGCTGGCACGAGGCCGGCCGCTATGCCGGCAAGCGGCTGGCGCATGATGATTTTGCCGCCGTCGCCGCCGATCTGGTGCGGCGCGGCGTCACCCGTCCGGGCCGGATCGCGGCCGAGGGCGGATCGAACGGCGGCATCCTGATCACCAACATGCTGACGCGCTATCCCGAGCGCTTCGGCGCGCTGTTCTGCACGATTCCGCTGATCGATATGCGCCGCTACACCAGGCTGCTGGCCGGCGCGAGCTGGATCGCCGAATATGGCGATCCCGACAAACCGGAGGAATGGACCTGGCTGCAGACCTATTCCGCCTATCACACCGCGGTGCCCGGCCAGAACTACCCACCGATCCTGATCGCCACCACCAAGCGGGACGACCGCGTCCATCCCGGTCACGCCCGCAAGATGACCGCGAAGCTGCAGGCGATGGGATATGAGGCGTATCTCTACGAACCCGCGGCGGGCGGCCACGGCTACGGCAAGGACAACAAGGAACGCGCCGCATTCACCGCGCTGGGCTATGCCTTTTTGAAGCGGAAGATCGGCTGGCCGGATCGCGTGGCGTAGGTCTATCAACGTCATTGCGAGCCAACGGGGCGCGTATTCGCGCGACCCGTTGGCTCGCAATGACGTGGTGGGAGATGCGATTCATCTCAACCAGCGGATATGCGTCCACGTTCTCGCGGCATGATTTGCCCGAGGTTTGCATATCGTTCTCCCTCAAGAACGAGGGAGCAGGGAATGCCGGATGCGCGCTGCACCCGCGGTCTCGTGTGCGAAGTCGTACGAAAAAAGCTGCACACGAGCATACAGGGCAGCGGAGA